>NZ_JBNPOK010000085.1:0-214 GCF_050315135.1 Collinsella sp. SGI.033 | reverse complement strand
CTGCCGGTTATCTTGACCAGGTGGCAGTGGTGGCACACCCTGTCCGCGATCGCGCTCGCCGCCACGTCGTCCCCGAACACCCTGCCCCAGCCGCTGATCCCCACGTTGGTGGTGATGATCGTCGAGCGCTGCTCGTAGCGCGTCGATATCAGCTGGAACAGCAGGTCCGCGCCCGCGCTGCCGACGTCGAGGTAGCCGAGCTCGTCGATGATCA
>NZ_JBNPOK010000084.1:0-228 GCF_050315135.1 Collinsella sp. SGI.033 | reverse complement strand
CGTGCGCAGGATCTTCGCCGAGGACGGCGAGGGGGCGCGGGGGTACCGCTTCGTGACGGCGCGCCTGCGCGAGCTCGACGAGCCCGTGCGCGCCTCGGAGAAGGTCGTCCTTGTTAGCGTCAATCTATTTTTCACCAGTTTCGCTAAACAGGCGCGCCGTTTGCGCAAAGGCGGTTTCACCGGTTGCGCTAACGTATTTTCACCGATTCCGGTCACGGCTTGACGGGG
>NZ_JBNPOK010000083.1:0-253 GCF_050315135.1 Collinsella sp. SGI.033 | reverse complement strand
CCGTCGGCGGCGGACTCGCCCTCCCGCCAGTACTTGGCGACCGTGTGCCGGTCCATGCCGTGCCTCCTCGCGATCTCGCTGAAGTTCGGCTTCGCGCCGGACCCCCTGTAGACGTTCAGCTCTCCCATTACGTTTCGCTCCATATCTCGCTCCTCCCGGGTCGGATACCCGATCGGAGCATAGTTCCGTTAGCGCAGTTGGTGAAAGTACGTTAGCGGGGTCGGCGAAAGCGCGTTAGCGCATTCGGCGAGAT
>NZ_JBNPOK010000082.1:0-281 GCF_050315135.1 Collinsella sp. SGI.033 | reverse complement strand
TAGTCGTTATTGTTCATACGGTCGGCAATGGTAACGCCAGGGTACATATTGCATATGCCTTCGATACGCAACAGGCAATATCCTTGGCCGCACTGCACGTTTCCACCGCTAATTATTAGCGTGTCATTACGGTCTGCCGCGCCCAAGTTCAATTGAGCATTCGGATTTACGGCAATCATGCTGTTCGGATTAAGCGTCACGGTGTGTCCGTTGCCAACAATACTTACGGGCCGCGAAGACGAGAACGTAACTCCCTCAATTTGAATATCGTTGGTGAGTTT
>NZ_JBNPOK010000081.1:0-281 GCF_050315135.1 Collinsella sp. SGI.033 | reverse complement strand
AAGTAGTTATTGCCTATACGGTCGGCAATGGTAACGCCGTGGTACATATTGCACGTGCCTTCGATATACAACATGCCAGGTCCATCGCCGCACTGCACGTTTCCACCGCTAATTATTAGCGTGTCACTACCGTCTGCCGCGCCCAAGTTCAATTGAGCATTCCGATTTACGGCAATCCTGTTGTTCGGATTAACCGTCACGGTGTGTCCGTTGCCAACAATACTTACAGGACACGAAGAGGAGAACACAACTTCCCCAGTTTGAATATCGTTGGTGAGTTC
>NZ_JBNPOK010000080.1:0-282 GCF_050315135.1 Collinsella sp. SGI.033 | reverse complement strand
ATCAGGGCGTCCTTGTCCTCCGGGTCGATGTCGGGGTAGTCGGGGCCGTCCCCGACGAGTCGCGGCAGGTCCATTCCTCCACCGGCCCTTCCCGCGGGCTTGCGCACGTCCCTGATCCAGCGCCAGACGGACGTCTTGCCGGGCCCGCCGAGTATCTCGGTTATCTCCATGACGGTGAGCCCGGCGCCGCGAAGCGCCCTGGCCCTCTCCACCATTCTCCTACTGTATGCCATGCGGACTCCGTTCCGGACCTCAACGGTCCAACTTTTTGTCCGCAGTCCC
>NZ_JBNPOK010000079.1:0-328 GCF_050315135.1 Collinsella sp. SGI.033 | reverse complement strand
CACGACATCGAGGCCAGGAAGGCGGCGATCGGGCTCTTCGAGCGAGGCCACGGCTCCGAGTCGGCGGCGAAGGCGCTGTCGGTCCCGCGCGACACCGTGAGACAATGGCTCTACGTATACCGGTCGTTCGGAAGCGAGGTGCTGCTATCCATGGACGGCAAGCAGACCAGGTACACATACGAGCAGAAGGTCGCCGCCGCCTCCGCCGTCGTCGACGGCGGCATGAGCAAGCGGGACGCCATGGAGGCGTTCGGGGTCATGTCCCTGGCGCCGCTCAAGAGATGGTGCGCGCTCTACCGCGAGGGCGGCGCCGAGGCGCTCAGGCCCA
>NZ_JBNPOK010000078.1:0-330 GCF_050315135.1 Collinsella sp. SGI.033 | reverse complement strand
GCCGCGGCGGCCCTCTGCCATTCCATACCTGACGAAGTGGCGCAGGATCGCCGCGTCGTCAACAAGAGCGCCGCACTCGCTTTTCTTCGTATATGCGGAAAGCACATCCGGGCTGCTGGCGATATAGTAGCTGAAATCGTAGACCGGGGCGTAGTCGACGCCGTCGAGAGACGTGCGGGCAGCCTTTAGCGAGTCGCAGCCGCTAGCGTGACGGCCCTCGGCCTTGCAGTAACGCAGGTAGTGCCCGTAGAGCTTGGCCGTGTCGGTGCCAAAGGCGGAGCGGAGGTCGGGGTACTCGTTGTAGTAGCTGCGGACGTCGAACGCCTCGTT
>NZ_JBNPOK010000077.1:0-378 GCF_050315135.1 Collinsella sp. SGI.033 | reverse complement strand
GGCTCTTCGGTGGTTTCTGTGGGAGAGATTCCGGCATAGGCCCAGCTCAGCGGGCGAAAACAACGATCTGGAACTGAAACGGCCCCGGGAGGGGCCGTTTCCGCGTCATCCGCCTATGATTGCTAAGCCAAATTCAGACAACCGAAGAGGTGTGACGCATGAAGAGTCTACTACTTCTCGCCCTCGGTCTGGCCCGCACGGTCGTCCTGGGCGCGCGCATCGAGGCCGAGCGCATCGTCGTGAGCGTCCGGCCCTACAAGCGCGAGCAGCGCCGCTGCCCCGTATGCGGCAGGGCCTGCGACTTCTACGACATGGCGAACCGCGGGGCCCCCAGGCTGTGGAGGGCGATGGACCTGGCGCGCTCGGCCTGCTACCTGG
>NZ_JBNPOK010000076.1:0-421 GCF_050315135.1 Collinsella sp. SGI.033 | reverse complement strand
CTTGCGGGCTCTTCCAGTGCCCGGGCTGCGGGCTGACGCCGGACCACCCGCTGATGACGGGCGAGCGGGGCGGGATGGAGGAGGTGCCCCCGGAGGACTGGGAGATACCGTTCTAGGCAGCGGGCGGGCCGGCCGCGACGGCGCCGGCCCGCCCGGAGGCGGTCAGCATGAGGGTGTCGAAATTCGACAGACGTATTTGTCGATTTTTACTTGACGGAACACACACGTCGTCTTAGGCGGCCATGTCGACCGGCTCGTCGTAGGTGACCACGCCGCGGCCGTTGGCCTCGGAGGCGGCGAGTATGGAGGCGGTGGCGCGGTCCATGCTGCCGCCGGTCCCGATGATGCTGGACACCGCGGTGACCGCAGGCCCCCAGCCGCTTTCGTTCGCGACGTCGCGCAGCACGCGCAGGGCCTTGCC
>NZ_JBNPOK010000075.1:0-440 GCF_050315135.1 Collinsella sp. SGI.033 | reverse complement strand
GGTTGATTTCCGATCTCAACCGAACACATTGAGCTGATGGCACGCTCCCGCAGTTAACCGAACGTCCCCGCGGCCCCTCTCGGGCCCCGGGGGCGCCGTTTTCCCAGTTGAAGGAATGGTGGAGATGTGTTTCGATGGGTCCGGTGGCCATGCTCCGCCCGCCGCCCGGCACCTCTTCCCAGACTCAGCCGGACGGTCGGTCCGTCTATTCCGTTTTTTCTCCTAGGCTAGGCCAGCGGGGCATCGCCCCTCTCTGCGCGCGCCCTCTCGATGAGCCCCGGCGTCAGGTCGAGTTCCCCGATGGGCACGTCCCCCACGCCGTAGGCGTCCAGCAGCGCCGCCGCGTCCTCCCCGAGCATCGCCCTGAAGGCGCGCGCGGGCGTCGCGAAGCCGAGCGCGCCGCGGGGCTCGGAGTTCACGTGCGACATGGCCAGCGCCAG
>NZ_JBNPOK010000074.1:0-443 GCF_050315135.1 Collinsella sp. SGI.033 | reverse complement strand
GGCAGGCCCTCGAGGGGAAGCGGGGCCTGGCCGACGCGGACATCGCCGAGGCCGCGCGCGCCAACCTCGCGCTGCTCGACTCGCTCGGAGGGGCGTGATGGGCGCCGTCGCGGAGGGCAGCCCCTCGATCAGGGCGCAGGCGAACCTCTCCGCGCTCGGGCTGCACGAGATGGCGGCGTCCCTGCCCGACTACGTGAGGATGGTCGCCGCGGGCGAGCGGGGCTTCGCCTCCGCCCTCGAGGAGATGACGCGCGTCGAGGTCGCCGCCCGGGAGGTCAGGATCACCAGCCAGCGCATACGGTCGTCGGGGTTCCCCTACGTCAAGGGGCTGGCGGACTTCGACTGGGACTTCCAGCCGTCGGTCCCGCGCGCCGAGATCGAGGAGCTCGCGACCCTGAGGTTCGTCGAGCGGGCCGAGAACGTCCTGTTCGTGGGGAGCCCCG
>NZ_JBNPOK010000073.1:0-554 GCF_050315135.1 Collinsella sp. SGI.033 | reverse complement strand
GCGAGGCCTCCCCCTTTTTTGCGTTTGTATTGATCCGTGGCTCTAGATAGTTGAGTTCTTTATTCTGAAGTCGCAATAGCATATGAAGTGGGTTGATTCTTTTCGAGTCCTGTTTTTGGGACTCGTTCTTTACAGTCCGCACTTAGGAACGCTCCTTTGGCTGGTTGCGTATTTCCTAGATGGATCTGCCAATTTAGATTACAAATCAATCTTTTCTCGCGTTTCACGTCTTTCGGCTAGGATTGCACACTAATGGGGCTCCAGCGCTGTCTGGCGGGGTCCTTTGTCGCGTAAAGGCTTTATAAGGGGAACCGTCGCAATCTATCTCCTGGGTGCTATTTAATTCTGGTTTGGGTATATAACCGATACGTATACATCGGACAGCATAAACACCGAGGTCATACGGTCTGTCTGAGATATATGATCGTCGATTAGACCCCGTCGGATTCCAGGGCCCTCTGGTTCATTTGTGAACAAAATATGGAGTGCGTGATTCCCGCCCCGCGGGCCCCTCCGGTCTGGCAATATATCTCCTTGCCGCGCGGCCCGGTCGA
>NZ_JBNPOK010000072.1:0-569 GCF_050315135.1 Collinsella sp. SGI.033 | reverse complement strand
AAGAAACACAGCCCAAAGGTGGCGCCCGAAATGACGGCAAGCAGGTTGCCGAGCATGCCCTCGGCACTCAAATCGCCTAAAAAGAAAAGTCCCATACCCGTAAAAGCAACCACCACGGAGGCAATCTTCGCAGGCGAGGGCAACGTGCGAGTTGCGAGCGATTGATACACGATAACGAAAATCATCGAAGTGTACTGCAGAACGATCGCGTTGCCGACCGTCGTGAGCTGGTTGGCAAAGTTAAACGTGGTGCCCGTTACGAAGTTACAGACGGCCACAAGGACAATAAGACGACTGACGCGGAGGACGGGCCTGCCGACGAGCAGGATAAAGAGCGCCATAAATATTGCCGTGACGGCACCGATCAAAAGAGCTGACTGCGAATTGGCGCGAACGAGGATGCCGATAAAACTCCACAAGAGCGCCGTGCCAAATAGATACATCGCCCCGCTCACGCTATTATCGGGTGGATTGTCAGATCGAATCACGAAGCACCTCCAGCTAGCTTTCGGTAATAAAAAACGGCGACCACAACGGGTCGCCGTTTCCCTTGGGGGCAGATAATAGGT
>NZ_JBNPOK010000071.1:0-585 GCF_050315135.1 Collinsella sp. SGI.033 | reverse complement strand
TGCGGGGAAGTGGTCCTTGAGAGAACTCACCGGCTTCTTGAGGATATCGAGGAGCTCCTATGACTACCAGCGCCGCGCGATCGCCAGGCCGGACCGCCTGGCGCCGCTGAGGGACGTCGTGCGGCGGGTGTTCCTGGAGGACGGCGACGGCGCGCGCGGCTACCGGTTCGTGGTGCGCAGGCTCCGCGAGCTCGACGACCCCGTGCGCGTCTCCGAGAAGGTCGTCCGGCGCATCATGCGCGAGGAGGGGCTCGTCCCGAGGTGGATGAAGAGGAGGGCCGGCTCCTACAGCTCCTACGGCGGCGAGGTGACCCCCGCCCCGCCGAACCTCGTGCGCCGCGACTTCCGCTCGGCCCTGCCGAACTTCCTGTGGCTCACCGACATAACCGAGTTCAGGCTGCCGACGGGCCGCAAGGTGTACCTGTCCGCCATCAGGGACTGCTTCGACTCCTCGATCGTCGCCTGGCGGGCGGGCGAGCGCCCGGACGCCGACCTCGCGAACTCGACGCTGTCGGACGCGTGCTCCCGGCTGGCGCCCGGCGAGCGCCCCGTGATCCACTCCGACCGCGGCGTGCACTACCGCTG
>NZ_JBNPOK010000070.1:0-619 GCF_050315135.1 Collinsella sp. SGI.033 | reverse complement strand
AGGGGTCCAGCCCGACCAGTCCCTGCCGTGCCAGAACTCCCTCTTGAGCAGGCCGAAGAAGCCCTCCATCGCCGCGTTGTCCGGGCTGCAGCCCTTGGCGGACATGCTCCTGGCGAGGCCGTGCCCCTCGCAGATCGAGATCCAGCCGGGCCAGCGGTAGTGGCCGCCGCGGTCGGAGTGGATGACGGGGCGCTCGCCGGGCGCGAGCAGCGCGCAGGCGTCCTCGAGCGTCGAGTTGGCGAGCGCGGCGTCCGGTCTCTCGCCGGCCCTCCACGCCACGACCGAGGAGTCGAAGCAGTCCCTGATGGCCGACAGGTAGACCTTCCTGCCGGAGGGCAGCCTGAACTCGGTGATGTCGGTGAGCCACAGGAAGTTCGGCAGGGCCGAGCGGAAGTCGCGGCGCACGAGGTTCGGCGGGGCCGGCGTCGGCTCGCCCGCATAGGAGCTGTAGGGCCTCCTCTTCCTCCTCATCCACCTGGGGACCAGGCCCTCCTCGCGCATGATGCGGAGGACGACCTTCTCCGAGGCGCGCACGGGCTCGTCGAGCTCGCGCAGGCGCGCCGTCACGAAGCGGTACCCCCGCGCCCCCTCGCCGTCCTCGGTGAAGATCCTGCGCACG
>NZ_JBNPOK010000069.1:0-644 GCF_050315135.1 Collinsella sp. SGI.033 | reverse complement strand
ACAAGCATAATTCCTCCCAATAAGGAATCTCGAACCGTCGTCACTCCCGTCGCGCGCGTTGTTGATATCAATTCCGGGAGTTCGATTCCACGGCTCGAAGCGTACCTGGTGTGCTGCTAACACCCATGCCAGGCACAAATGATTTGATACCAATTATAGGTATGCAGGTTCGCCTTATTTAATACCAGTCGCTCAGCGGGGTGTTTTTTACCGTAAACGGCAGGCGCATCCCATTAGGCACGCTCTTTGTTTCGATGGCGGACAAGCGCCACCAGAAAGCCGTCGCCAAAGGCATCGGATGCCAAGTTGGCCACAATCACCAAAACGATCATCGCCGCGCCCAAGAACTCGTTCCAGCTAAAGACCTCGCCAAAGAGGAGCGCCGACCAGCAGGGAGCGAGCACGACCTCACTCATGCAAACCAAGTTGGCCGCAAACGCGTTGGTGCGCGCAATCCCCTTGGCATACAGCACACTCGCAAGGCCGCTGCAAAAAAGGCCATGCACCAGCATAAGCCCCCACTCAAAGGGTTTCACGGAGCCTAGGTCGCCGGCAAAATAGACGATCGGCAGTATCGAGATGCCGCAGGAGATGAGCGAGGACACCATGGGCGACGCATCGGGGCGAGAGTTCAAAAAGAAACA
>NZ_JBNPOK010000068.1:0-674 GCF_050315135.1 Collinsella sp. SGI.033 | reverse complement strand
ACCTAATCGACTCGATCCAGGACCAGTGCGCCCGGGTCCAGTTGCCCTTCCTGCGGCCGGTGGGCGTCCTCTCGTCGAAGGCGAGCCCGTGCCTGAGCAGGAATTTGGAGAGCCGCTGCTTCGCGCGCGAGAGGTCGTCCCTCGCGTCCTCGAGCGCCCTGGTCAGGTCGCGGGCGGCCTCGCACTCGTCGTCGGGGACCCACACCTCGACGACGTTGCCGACCGACAGCATGCGGGCGAGGAACTCGGCGTCGTTGCGGTCGTTCTTCCTGCGCCTGTCCGCGCTGGGCTTGATCATCTTCGAGACGGCGCCGACCACGCAGTCGACCCCGAGGCCGGAGAGCCTCTTCTGCAGGTCGAACCCCGTGACCCCGGATTCGTACACGCACCTGGCCTTTGGGTCCACGGACCGCACCCACTCCGCGACTGCCCCGGCGTCGTAGCCGAAGGTCGCGCAGCGCACCTCCCCGGTCATGACGTCGAGGGAGACTGCCTTTATCGAGCGGGCGTGGACGTCGAGGCCGACGAAGGTGGTAGTATCGAGCATGGGAGCCCCTTCCATGAATGCGGCGTGGCCGCCGCGGCTGAATTAGACACTCACCATTGTCGGCCTAATCCGCGGTCTTTCATGCAGCAGGGGCTCTCAATGTTTTTATGTCCTGCTCATATCGTCT
>NZ_JBNPOK010000067.1:0-755 GCF_050315135.1 Collinsella sp. SGI.033 | reverse complement strand
GGGAATTCAATTGTGCGGCCAAGCCTCCGCCGTAATTTGACGCCTTGTTGCCGGTGATGGTGCATCCGTCGATGGTCAAGCTGGTGAAGTAACCGAACGATGCAACGCCGCCACCTATTGCACCGCTGTTCTCTGTTATCGTGCAGTTGAGAATTTCTGCTTTGGCAGGCGATTTCATTATCGCTGTATACACGCCGGCACCATAACCTTTGTCCTGATTCGCTGTGTTATTGGTTATGGTGGTGTTCTTAAGGAGCAGGCCCGGCGTTTTGGAGGTGCCTACGCCCGGTTTGGGAGCGCATATGCCCCGTGCTTCGGTGCAGAAATACGCGGAAGCGAGCACGCCTGCGCCGTCGTGTGCTATGTTGTCGCTGATGGTACCGCCAAGTATTTGCGCGGAGCTCTGGAAGTTGCCCAATCTGCCACTGACTTCTTCTAGTGATGCAACAACGGCAACGCCGCCTCCCATTTCGTTTGCCGTGTTGTTCGAAATGGTTCCGCCCGTCATGACAAACGAAGATCCGCCGGAAACGTACACGCCGCCGCCGACAGACGTGATAATGTAGCTCTTCGGGTCTTCGTAGGGAGAAGTAACGAAGCAATTCTTGATTTCGCCGCCGTCCATGATGAACAAGCCACCATAGACAACTGCAACGCCTCCGCCACAGCAAACGGATCCGCCGGTAATGCCGCAGTTTGTGATAGTGCCGCCGAACATATGGAAGGTGCCGCCATGTACGGTTACGCCGCCGCCA
>NZ_JBNPOK010000066.1:0-834 GCF_050315135.1 Collinsella sp. SGI.033 | reverse complement strand
ACCAGCTCGCCATCGAGCAGATCGAGGGGTTCTGCCCCAAGGCGGCCGAGGTGCTCGAGGAGGCCGAGGCCGACGCGCTGGCGTACCTCGACTTCCCCTACGAGCACCACGTCAGGCTGCGCACCAACAACGTTCAGGAGCGCGCCAACCGCGAGCTCAAGCGCCGCAGCCGCGTCGTCCAGGTGTTCCCGAGCAGAAAGTCGCTCATCAGGATGATGGGAGCGGTGTTCTCCGAGATGGACGAGGACTGGGCGGGCCGCCGCTGGTTCAACGACGACTCCATCGGCAGGGCCGTGGAGGGCGCCAAGGTGAACGCGCCCGCGCCCGCCTACGAGGGCACCGCCGCCGAGCATGCGGCCAGGATAATTGCGCTCGTGGTGGCCGACAACCCGATTCCCGGCAGGAAGGCGGCGTAGCATGCGCTAGAATGACGGCATTCTAGGTGATTCTCGGCTCCTCGGGCAGCCTGCGGCTACCCTCGAGAACCGAGCTCTACACCAACATTCGGGACACTACCGTTAGCGCAAAGGCGGTTTCACCGGTTGCGCTAACGTATTTTCACCGATTCCGGTCACGGCTTGACGTGGCCGTCCCTCGGCAGGTCCTTCAGCCTGTAGGACCTGCCGGTTATCTTGACCAGGAAGCAGTGGTGGCACACCCTGTCCGCGATCGCGCTCGCCGCCACGTCGTCCCCGAACGCCCTGCCCCAGCCGCTGATCCCCACGTTGGTGGTGATGATCGTCGAGCGCTGCTCGTAGCGCGTCGGTATCAGCTGGAACAGCAGGTCCGCGCCCGCGCTGCCGAGGCCGGGGTAGCCGAGCTCGTCGATGATCG
>NZ_JBNPOK010000065.1:0-844 GCF_050315135.1 Collinsella sp. SGI.033 | reverse complement strand
CGTAGTGGTCGGGGTCGTAGTTGATGGGCCTCGACGGCCCGGACGCGGCGTCGTGGACGGCGACCTCCTCGCCGGCCATCCTCACCACGACCTGGCCGCCGGGCATCGCCACGACGCTCACGCGCCGGCCGATGCAGCGCCTGGGCACGGACCACTCCCTGCCGGCGGCCCTGACGAGCATGGTCGGCGGGACGGTCTGGACGCTCACGTCGCCCACCATCGACTCGAGGAGACGGAGGTTCCCGATGGGCCGCAGGCTCTCCTTCTCCCGCATGAACAGCGCGTCGGGCGGCAGGCCGGTGGTGCGGTTCGGCTCAGAGTTTGCCTGGGCCTCGACCCGGGCCACCGCCTCGACTAGGCCGCTCCACCCGGTGAACTCGCCGCCGTAGGCGAGCAGGCGGTTCAGGAAGCGGTTGGCCGACTCGTCCTTGCCCTTGGTCTGCGGCGAGCGCGGCGCGCAGAGCCTGAGCTCGAAGCCGGCCTCCCGCGCGAACCGCCACGCCCTCTCCTGCCTGGTCCTCCTGCGGCCAGAGACGGTCACCAGGCACGACATGTTGTCCGTGATGCACTCCTCCGGGACGCCGCCGAGGCGGGTGAAGGTGGCGAGCAGGCAGGACAGCAGGTCGTCGAGCGTGCGGCTCCTGACCGGTATGAAGCGGTGCTTCCGGGAGTAGCCGAGCGTCGCGGTGAACACGCTGAACTCGAAGACCTCGCCCTCCGAGTCGACGAGCCTCATGCCCTCCTTCCAGTCGAACTGCAGCTGCCTGCCCGGGGGCGTCTCGAACCGCGGGTGCGGCTCGCGGCCGCCCGCGCCCCCGAAGGGCACGTCGCGGGCCCGGCACCA
>NZ_JBNPOK010000064.1:0-890 GCF_050315135.1 Collinsella sp. SGI.033 | reverse complement strand
AAGTCGTCGCGATTCCCAATGCTCATCTTGACCGCGTGCCATTTGGGCAGGCGGCGCATCTATGGCTCCCATGTTGGTTTTCGACGTTGTATAAGGCAATCGCAATCGTCTTGAGCTTCTTTAGGGAACTTGAACAAGAGATATGGCCTGCTGGCGATTGATTAACTCCATTCGTTTTGGTTACAAGAAAACATACTGCGCGCCTGCAGCATGAAGAAGAGGGAATCTATATGAATATCGTTGTATTGAGTGGCAGCCCGCGCAAGGGTGCCAATACCGACACCATGGTCGAGGCGTTTGCCGAGACCGCGCGTGAGGGCGGCCATACGGTCGAGATCATCCGCGTTGCCAGCAAGAAAATCGCCGGTTGCCTGGGGTGTCAGTATTGCTTCGCCCACGAGGGCACTTGCGTGCAGAAGGATGACATGGCCGATGTGATCGAGTCGTTGCAAGACGCCGATATGGTCGTCTTCGCCTCGCCTATCTACTGGTTCGATATCACCGCGCAGGAGAAGGCCGCCATCGACCGCCTGTACGCCTTCGGTGCTACGGGCTTCCCGTTCACCAAGACGGCCGTTTTGCTCGATAGTCACAGCGAGGGCGTCTATGATGCGGCGATCGCTATGTACAAGTCAGCCTGCGCGTACTGCAAGTGGGAGAACCAGGGCATTGTCACCATCAGCGGTATGACCGAGCGCGACAGCATGGCATCGTCGCCCAAGTTGGAAGAGGTGCGAGAGTTCGCCCGCAAGCTCGCCTAAGACAAGAAGAACGCATGGCAATCGGTGTTATTTGAACTGCTTGCCGTCCTTGCCAGGTGAATCGTTGATTGCCATGCGCCGTTGCCCTTGCGGACAATCTCGGCGTGCTAGGAGGCCTTCTCACTCAGG
>NZ_JBNPOK010000063.1:0-891 GCF_050315135.1 Collinsella sp. SGI.033 | reverse complement strand
CCTTTTAATATGAGCAGGACATTGTCAAGAGGCAAAATCGGGCCTGGCCCCAACGATATGGGGTCAGGCCCTCTCCCTATATCAACCCGTCCGCGGCGACCTCGGCGTGTCTTCCCGACGCTCGTCTTTGCAGTTTAATATCCGCCCGTGGCGATCTCTCGCTGGGCAATCCGTTGCTACGGCTGAGGCTTCTTCGTCGAACCGACAGTCTGTGCACGCGTGTGGCGCCCTGGGCGCTCGCAGAAAAGGGACCTGAGGTTCGCCTCAACGGCTTCGGATCAAACCGCTTCCGGGGTGATCGGCTTATGTGCGGGGGACCGGCCCCCTACGCCTCCTCGGCCATGAGGCCGACCGCCCACACCCAGCAGGCGAGCTCGCGCGCCGTGGCCACGTTCGCCTTGTTGTTGTGGACCCCGCGCGCGAGCAGCGCCTCCCGCCTCTCGACCAGCCTCCGCACGCCCTTGGCGGCATGCCTGCGGGCGACCCGGTCCGGGGCCTGGCCCTTGGCGAGGTCCTTCGGCCGCCCCGAGCACGTCAGGTAGTGCCACGCGGCCTCGACCAGCGCCTTCCTCAGGTGTTTGTTGCCCGCCTTGGTGATCGCGCCCCTGCGGTCGCTCTCCCCGCTGGAGTGCTCGGAGGGCGTCAGGCCGACCCATGCGGCGAACGACCGGGCGTTCCTGAACCTCGAGAACTCGCCGGCCTCGAACACGAGGTCGGCGGCCGTCGCGGTGTCGACGCCCTTGAGGCAGCGCAGGGAGTCGACCCTCCTCCTCCACCTGGGCTTGCGGGCCTCGGCCTCGACGAGCCCCTCGAGCCTCGCCTTCTCCTCCGCCGCCCGCCTGACCGCGTCGACGTAGTAGGCGAGCACGTCGTTGTCGGCCCCCTCCGCGA
>NZ_JBNPOK010000062.1:0-925 GCF_050315135.1 Collinsella sp. SGI.033 | reverse complement strand
GTTGCGGGTTAGGCCAATTGTTCGCTTGGATATCCCAGGTCAGACGCGTATCCAATTGCCGAAAGTTCCCGGTCGCATGCGCGGCCGTCTTGATCGGAGTATCTATGTACCAGCGTATTTAATTACTGCGCTGGAATAGAACGCGTGTTTGATAAATTAATTTAGCATCAGACAGCGGGCGCAGTTTCAATCGAATCCGTGCCCGCTGCTGTATGTGTGAGCAGTGTGAACAGGGGACGTAGCCCCGTTCACACCTGGACCCATGTCGGCACCGGTCAATGTCCACGATGCTTCTGCTTACGCTTCAGCTTCCGCTGCTCGAAGCGCGCCGCTTGGGGCTCGGGTCGCTTCTGTCCATCAGGGATGCATTCACGAAGGTCCTCATCGCCCGCGCGGGAGTTCGAACGCGCGCAAATCGATCCGGACGCAAGCGAAGCCCCAGTCAGCTCCATGACTTATGGGAAAGCCACCCTTTGCAGGCTTCTTACCCTTGTTGTGGCGGTTGTTGTTTACGGTGTTGTTTGCGTTCGCATTGGCAGAGGAGCTGTCGCCGTTGCCCCTCCGTTTTCGTCAGTACCGGGCTGGGTGGTTGCCTTTCAGCCTGCATGCAAGGTGAGCTCGGGCCCAGCGCCGTCTTTTTATAAGCGCTTTGGCGAAAACGTCCTGCTTATCAGAAGGATTTAGTCCCAATTAAGAAAGGAGCGGAAAGAGAGCCATATGCAATAGCAATGATTTTGCTATTGCATCTTTTGCTTGCATTTGCCTTAATAAATCCAATATTAAAATAAGACGCAATCGTATCCTTTTACCAAATCTGAGCAAGCGCATGCATGTCCCAGCTCAGATTCAAAAGACTTTGAAAGCGAGATGCCATGAGCAAAAAATGCAGGGTGCTAACCTTTATCGCTGCAGTGACACTCTGTGC
>NZ_JBNPOK010000061.1:0-1013 GCF_050315135.1 Collinsella sp. SGI.033 | reverse complement strand
GGCCCAAGGGCCGGCCGAGCGGTTCCAAGGCGAGGCCGCGCACGCGCGAGCAGGAGCTCGAGGAGCGCTGCCGAAGGCTCGAGACCGAGGTGGCCTACCTAAAAAAATTGCGTGCCCTGGTCGAGAGGGACGGACTCTGACCAGGGCGAAGGTCGAGGCCGTGAGCGCCCTGCGCGAAGAGGGGTACGGGCTGGGGTGCCTGCTGGAGTGCGCCGGCCTGGCGAGGTCGAGCTACTACTACGCGCTGTCGCACCCGAAGGCTCCCACCAGGCCCGAGCTCTGGGAGGCCGCCGCCGAGATATTCTCGCGCACGGCCAACGGGTGCGGCCACAGGCAGATCGCCATGTGCCTGCGCGCCGAGCAGGGCGTGCGCATAGCCTACAAGACCGTGCTGAAGATGATGCGCGAGATGGGCATCAGCTGCGGGATCCGCCGCGAGACCGACTACCACAGGTACAACTCGTACAGGGGCAAGGTCGGAAAGACCTTCGAGAACGTCATCGGGCGCGACTTCGCCGCCGACGGGCCGTGGGAAAAGATGGGCACCGACGTCACCGAGTTCAAACAGCCCTGGGGCAAGGCCTACTTCGCGCCGGTCTACGACTTCGGCAGCAAGGAGATCGTCGCCTGGTCCACGTCGCTGCACCCCAACATGGCTCAGCAGCACGAGCTGCTCGACCAGCTCGTGTCCAAGAAGCCCAAGGGCTCCAGGCCGATCCTGCACTCGGACATGGGCTGGCAGTACCAGCAGGCCGGTTGGTGCAGACGGTTGGAGGAGGCCGGCGTGGTGCAGAGCATGTCCCGGAAGGGCAACTGCATCGACAACGGCGCGACGGAGCAGGTGTTCGGCCACATCAAGGACGAGTTCTTCCGCGGAAGGACGTGGCCGGACTTCGAGTCCTTCAAGGCGGACCTCGACGACTTCGTGGTCCATTGGAACACGAGGAGGCGCCAGGTTAAACTGAAGGGACTGACCCCGGAGGAGTTCCGGAGACAGTCCCTTGCGGCGTAGT
>NZ_JBNPOK010000060.1:0-1062 GCF_050315135.1 Collinsella sp. SGI.033 | reverse complement strand
ATGAAGGAAACCGAGAAGATCGAGATCATGCACTTTAGCCAGGAGGGCTACGTCGAGGACGGCAAGAACGTCTATGAGACCGGCAAGAAGATGACCGCGCTCGCCGACAAGGTCGCCGACGAGGGCTACGACGCCGTGTTCCTGATGGGCGTCGGCGGCACCTGGGACGAGCTCATGCAGCTCGAGTACCTCATGAACAAGTTCGGCGACCGCGACCTCGAGGTCTACCTGATCCACGCCGCCGAGTGGAACGCCATGGGCCACAAGCGCATGACCGAGAAGTCCGTCGTGCTCACCGCCTCCGAGTCCGGAACCACCCCCGAGGTCCTCGAGGCCGTCAAGAAGATGAAGGACATGGGCGTGCGCGTCTACGCCATGACCAAGCCCGAGGGCCCCATCGGCCAGGCTGTCGGCGCCGAGAATTGCGTCAAGATGGCTTCCGATCACGGTAACGGCGGCTGCGAGATGGGCTACTACCTCGCCGACTGCTTCGGCCTGCGCCTGCTCAACCGCCGCGGCTGCTTCCCGCAGTTCGATAAGTTCATCGAGCAGACCAAGGATGTTTGGACCCACCTGGTCGACATCCGCAAGAGCTTCGAGCCGCGCGCCGAGGAGCTCGCCAAGAAGTACGCCCTGGCCCCCTACACCATGTTCATCGGCTCCGGCGCCCTGTGGGGCGAGACGATCCTGTTCTCGATGTGCATCCTGGAGGAGATGCAGTGGAAGCGCACCCGCTACATCACCTCGGCCGACTTCTTCCACGGCACCCTCGAGCTCGTGGAGCCCGGCGTCCCGGTCTTCCTGTTCATGGGCGAGGACGAGAACCGCAAGCTCGACGAGCGCGTCCGCGCCTTCCTGACCCGCGGCGTGACCGGCGACACCGACATCAACGTCATCGACACCGCCGAGTTCGCGATCCCCGGCCTTGACGACGAGTTCCGCGTCATCGTGTCTCCGTGGATCCTTTCCTCGCTGATCACCGATCGCCTTGCCGCTTACTACGAGACGGTCACCAAGCACAACCTCAACTACCGTCGCTACTATCACCAGTTCGACTACTAA
>NZ_JBNPOK010000059.1:0-1069 GCF_050315135.1 Collinsella sp. SGI.033 | reverse complement strand
GATATCGCTCGCATGCCTCCTTCGGAATAGGCGTCAAGGACAACCGCCTGGATAGCGAGCCGACCGAACAGGCCTTCGGCTATATCGAGGACGGGATCGGAGCGGACGTGACCCGACTTCGGGCCCTTTAGGGATGACTGACCTCGACGCCTACGCAACCCACTGAAACGCTCGGAGGGGTCGGGTCAAATTGAAGGGACTGACCCCGGAGAAAATCCGGGGCCAGTCCCTTGCAGCTTATTTATTTATTGAGCCGTCTAAGTTTGGGCCGCAGTTCGCACCCGCGCGGTACCGACTTCTTGCGGTAAGCGAAATGAGAGCGCCTTGTATTATCAGATGCGCTTTCTTTTGCGCGCGCAGATTGCAGCTGCCAATGCAAGTACACCCGTTCCGGTCAGAGCAGCGCCAAGCACTGTTGCCGTATGATCACCCACCGGAGGAATGGCGCTATCGGCGTTCGCGTTGCCGCCATTAGTTTGAGATCCGCCCGCGCCAGGGGTGTTGTTGCCTGGGGCGCCCGCGTCGGGTTTGCCGGCATCGGGATTGCCCGGATTGTTCTTGGGCACCTTTTTGAACTTGGCTTTGTAGACAACGTCTTCTGTCGCGTCGGTGATTTCCTTGTCCCACGAATCGAACACGTAGTCGTACTTGTCGTCAGACGGTTTCGTAGGAGTGGGTGCCGTGATTTGGTCTGCTTTCGTGCCGATCTCGTACAAGGTTTCGCTATAGATAGTGGTGCCGTCTTCATTCGCGAAGGTGATTTTCACCAAAGACGGTTTTGCGGCGGCAATCAGATAAACCTCGTCATCGGAGTCGATGTTGGTATAGTTGGAGTACTCTCTACGCTGATCTTTTGTCTGCGTTGTGTAGCGAGCATCTTCGTTGTCAAGATACCAACCGTCAATCTTTTTATTAGTCACGTCATCGGGTTTGCCCAGGTAAAGCTCGTTCATGTCTTTTGCGGCTGACAATTTTGCAACAGAGCCGCTCAGGTAGACGTCGGAACCCGCCGTGCCCGCGCTGTTGTTGCACAGTTTAGTGCTGGTGATGGTGGTGCCTGCGCCTTCGC
>NZ_JBNPOK010000058.1:0-1072 GCF_050315135.1 Collinsella sp. SGI.033 | reverse complement strand
GTAAGCATATATCCCCCTTTCCTAATAGGACACTACGAAGAGCTCAGACTCTTCGAAATTGAACGCCTAGAGCACGCTGGCGCAGTCAACCTTGGGGTCATCGGCCAGGGGTCGAATCTCGACCTCAACGCCACGATCCAGCATCTCGCGCACATCGGCTTCCTCGGCCGCGGTCAGGAAGATCTGACGAGAGACCTGACGCGCATCGGGACGCTTCTCGTCCTTGGGCTTGGTGTTGCCCAGGTTGACCGACTTGATCTGCGGGCAGCCCTCAACAAGCTGCTTTGCCTCAGCAATAGTGGCGACACAGATGATCATCTTGTACTTGTCGGTCACGCCCGAGTTGATAGCTTCGATTGCATGCTCCATATCTTTGATGACGAGCTTGCAGCCGGCAGGCTTGCCCATCTTGAGCGTCGTCTTCCACACCGGGTCATTAGCGACCTTATCGCCCACGCAGAAGATGCAGTTGGAGCCAAGGCCCTGAACCCAGGAAACTGCGACCTGGCCATGAAGCAGGCGATGGTCAACGCGAAGTAGCTGAATCATAATGTGACCCCCCAAAGGTCTTGTGCCGTCTTACGGCGTGTCAGTAGGTGCTACGGATTAGAACTCTTCTTCCTCGTCGTCATCGACCAAAAGATCGTTGACAAACTTCACGCGCGTATCGTCCGCAGCGACGATGGCGCGAATCGTCTCCTCAACCGGCGCCGACTCGTCAGAGAACAGCAACTGGATGAGGAGAGGAAGGTTCATGTTGGTAACGAGGTACGTGCGGGGACGCGTCTGGACGATCTTGGTGAACTCGTTGTTGACGCTGCCGCCAAAGAGGTCGGTGCAGACAACGACATCATCGTCAGCAGACATGCCTGCCAGCAGTTTTTGGGCCTCCTCGGCCACGTCCATGCGGCCATCGACGAACATCGAAAGATCGTGAACGTTGTCGCGAGCGCCCGAGAGCAGCTCGACGCTCTCCTTGATGCCGGTAGCGAAGTGCGCATGGCTGGCGATGATGTACTGTCTCATTCTGTGTTCCTCTCAATAGCCCGGCACGTTCCCGCACCCGTTTTCT
>NZ_JBNPOK010000057.1:0-1188 GCF_050315135.1 Collinsella sp. SGI.033 | reverse complement strand
AGTACGCGCCCTGCAGGGTGCGCTGCCCGGAGCACGGCGTGCGCACCGAGGCCGTCCCCTGGGCGCGGCACGGGGCGCGCTTCACGCGCGACTTCGAGGACTGGGTGGCGTGGCTGGCGGTCCGCTGCACCGCCTCGGCGGTCTCCGAGCTCGCCCGCGTCGAGTGGCACAGCGTGGGCGGCGTGTGCAGGCGCGTCTACGCCGAGCTGGAGGCCGCGCGCGGCGCCTCGAGGTTCGACGGCGTGCGCCGCATCGGCATCGACGAGACGTCGTACAAGAAGGGCCACAAGTACGTCACGGTGGTCGTCGACCACGACCGCGGCTGCCTCATCTGGGCGCACGAGGGCACCGGCAAGGACGTGCTCAACCTGTTCCTCGACGAGCTCACGCGCGAGCAGAGGCGCGCCATAGAGGTGGTGACCGCCGACGGCGCGAGGTGGATAAGGCAGCTGGTCAAGCGCCGCTGCCCCAACGCGAGGTGGGTCATGGACCCCTTCCACGTGGTCCAGTGGATGAACGACGCGCTCGACGCCGTGCGCTGCGAGGAGTGGAACGCCGCCAGGGCCGCCGCCAGGGCCGCCAGGCCCAGGCCCGAGGGCAAGCGCGGCAGGCCTGCCAAAGGCGAGCTGCCGCCCGAGGAGGTCAGGGCGCTCGAGGAGGAGGCGGCCTCCATCAAGGGCAGCCGCTACGCGCTCGTGAAGAACCCCGAGGACCTCACCGACGGCCAGAGGGCGAGGCTCGAGGCGCTCAAGAAGAGGGCCGGCTCGCGGCTGGTCAGGGCCTGGGAGCTCAAGGAGGACCTGCGGGCCGTCTTCCGGGCAGCCGACGGCTCCGAGGCCGCCGAGCTGCTCGACGACTGGATGCACAGGGCCGCCTACTGCAAGATCGCCAAGGTCTTCGCCGTGGAGAAGAAGGTGCGCCGCCGGCGCGACGACATCATCGCCGCAGTCGAGCTCGGCATCAGCAACGGGCGCGTAGAGGCCATCAACAACAAGATCAAGGTGACGGTGAGGATGGGCTACGGCTTCCGCAACACCGACAACCTCGTGGCCCTGCTCATGCTCAGGTGCGGCGACTGCCAGCCCCAGCTCCCGGGTCGCCCGGTGAAGGCGAGGAAGAAGGGCGTGAAGGGAGCGAAGAGCGTTGCTGCCTAGGCTAGCCCCTTGTCACACAAACTACCGAAGCCTC
>NZ_JBNPOK010000056.1:0-1198 GCF_050315135.1 Collinsella sp. SGI.033 | reverse complement strand
GTCGGCCGGGGCGAGCCGGTCGAACCTGATTCCGGCGCCCTTGGGCAGCAGCTTCCTGATCTCGACGTGGTTGCGCTCGCAGGCGCCCTTCTGGTCGCTGCGCCTGGGGTCGCAGTAGAACAGCCTCGTCTCGCCCGGCCCCTCGCCGAGCAGCGCCGCGATCGCCGCCTCGTCGGAGAACTCGGCGCCGTTGTCGGTGAGGACGGCGCGGAACACGCGGCGCGTCCCGTCGGCGCCGAGGACGGCCCGGACGCCCTCCAGGGCGCCCGCGACGCACCCGGCGGTCTTCTCCTCCAGCGGCAGCGCGAGCTGGAGCCTGCTGGGGCGGTGCAGCAGCGTGAGCAGGCAGGCGGAGTCCTCCCGGGCCCCCTCGACGGTGTCCATCTCCCAGGCCGCGGCGCACGCGTCCTCCCCGAGGGCGAGGAACGCGGCATGCGACCTGCGGGCGGAGTGGCGGGTCGCCGCCCGGCCCGCGGCGCGCTTCCTCGGCCTGTAGCCGACCTTGCGCCTGAGCTCCATGTTGGTCATGCCGTCGTAGCCCGCCGAGACCCAGCGGTAGATGGTCGACGGCGACAGGTCCACCGGGCCGCCGTTGCGCGCCGCCATCTGCTCGGGCGACAGCCCCCGGCGCAGGCAGTCCCTTATCGCCTCCAGCCTGGCCGCCGCGGCAGGCTCGTCGGCGTCTATCCCGCGCCTGGACGAGACGAGGACCGAGTCGGCGCACAGCTGCGCGGCCCGGGCCTCGTAGAAGACGTGGGGGCGGCGCTTGCAGCCGATCGCGCGGTACCGGCCGCAGCCGTTGCAGCATCGCGGCCACGCCGCCAGGCGCGGGCAGGCCGCCGACAGGTCGGCGGAGGCGTCCACGCGCTCGCCGCGCCTGGCCTTCGGCGCCGTCACGAACCTGTGCGACGCCACCTCGGCGCTCACCGTCGAGGGCGACCTGCCCAGCTCCCTCGCGATCTCCCTGCACGACGCCCTGCGCTCCAGCATCCTCTGGACCGTGTCCCGCTCGTGCCTCGTGAGCCTTCCGTAGGCCCTCGGGACCGCCCTTGCGGAGCCGCTCTTCTTCTTTCCGGACATGCCGTCCTCCGATCTCCCGGGGCCGGCCGATCCGGCCCTCAGGGTATCGGGTTCCCACATTCATCCGCACATGTACGGATGAATGTGGGAGGTGTTCGGATAAAGTTGATAATCAAGG
>NZ_JBNPOK010000055.1:0-1217 GCF_050315135.1 Collinsella sp. SGI.033 | reverse complement strand
TGGATTGGCAACACCTATTTGGACGATTCCGGGAGGGACAGCCCCGCCTCCCTGAACTCGACCGGAGACATGTAACCCAGCGTCGAGTGGATCCTGAAGTTGTTGTACCAGTGCACGTAGTCCGAGAGCTTGGCCCGGAGCTCGCGCGTCGTGCCGAACGTCTCGCGGTGGACGAGCTCGGCCTTCAGTATCCTGTTGGTCGACTCGTCGACGGCGTTGTCGTAGGGGCAGCCCTTGGCCGACAGCGACCTCTCAATGCCGAAGGCCTCGAGCATCAGGTCGATCTCGGCGTTGTCGAACTCGCTGCCGCGGTCCGTGTGGAAGACCTCGATGTCCGAGATGGGGAAGGAGAGCGTCGCGAACGCCGACTTGACCAGCCGGGCGTCCTTCCTGGGCCCGGCGGAGTGGCCGACGATCTCCCTGTTGTAGAGGTCGACGAGCAGGCAGACGTAGTTCCACGAGGCCCCGACGCGCACGTAGGTCAGGTCGCTGCATATATGGGTGCGCGGCGCCCTGCCGCCGAAGCCGCGCGCGACGACGTTGGGCACGTCGGCCTCGTTGACCGCCCCGGGGTGCACCTTGAACCTCTTCCTGCCGTATGCGCTGACCAGGCCGTTCTCCCTCATGATGCGGCAGACCCGGCGCCGGCTGACGGTGACGCCCGACCTCTCGAGCGACGCCTTTATCTTGCGCGAGCCGTACCGGCCCTTGCTGGCGGCGTGGGCCGCGACCACGGCCGGCGCGGCGGGGTCCGGCGCGGCGGGCCGGTCGGCCCGCGAGCGCATGGAGTAGTACGTCGACCTCGCGACGCCGAGGAGCCTGCACTGCGCTGATATGGGGTAGCGGCCCTCGTTGGCCGCTATGGCCCTCACTTTCGAGCGTATATCAGCGCCGCTTGTTTTAAGACGTCGACCTCCATCCGGAGCCTGCGGTTCTCGCGCTCGAGCTCCAGGATCCGGTTCTGCTCGGGCGTGCGGTTGTCCGCGGCGCGCGGCGAGCCGGTCGCGTTTATCGACTTGATCCACCTCTCCACGGTGCTCTTGCCGAGGTCGTACTCGTCCATGATCTCGCGCTTGGGCTTGCCGGCGTTGTAGAGGTCGACTATCTGCCTCTTGAACTCGTCGGTGAAATGCCTCGGGTGCCTGGGGTCCCTCATATACGGCCCTCCCGTCTCCTGCGCCCCTCCCGGAACTGTCCACATCAGTGTAGCCAATCCA
>NZ_JBNPOK010000054.1:0-1408 GCF_050315135.1 Collinsella sp. SGI.033 | reverse complement strand
GTCTGACGTAGAGTAAAAATTACGGGATTCATCATCAAAAGTTTTCAGAATTCATCACGCAAATTTTTCGGGTTTCATCACCAAGGGCACCCCGGCCCTTCCCCGATGGCCTAAGTTGTCGTTGCTCAGTCTTCGACAAAGGAGGTCGGAAAGGAAATGATCAAGATGCCCGTGATACAGGATATTAGACAGATGCACCGCGATGGCATGTCGATAGCCGAGATATCCAGGAAAACCAACGTCTCGGAGCCGACTGTGCGCAAATACGTCAGGATGGAGGACCTGTCCCCGAAGGTCCCCGCAAAAAGGCGGGTGCCCTCTATGCTGGACGACTACGCTCCCCTGATCGACAAGTGGCTCGAGGAGGACCGCAGGAACTGGCACAGGCAGCGCCACACCGCCCAGCGGGTCTTCGAGCACCTCGTCGCGGAGTATGGCTTCGAGGGCTCCTACTCGACGGTCCAGCGCCACGTCAAGCGCTATAGGGAGGAGCACAAGGGGTCGGCCTCCCAGTACCTCAACCAGGATTGGCCCCCTGGCGAGATGCAAGTCGACTTCGGCCAGGCCGACTTCAGGATCGTCGGCGTGAGGACCCGCATGCACGACCTGGTCTGCGCCTTCCCGTTCTCAAACGTGGGCCTTGCGCAGGTGTTCTACGGCGAGACCGCGGGATGCGTCTGCGAGGGGCTCATCGCCGTTTTCGAGCACATACGCGGCGTGCCCAGAAAGATCGTGTTCGACAACGCGACCGGCGTCGGCAGGAAGATATGCGGCGTCATCAGCACGTCGAAGCTGTTCTCCGCCTTCGCCGCCCACTACGGGTTCTCCTACGCGTTCTGCAACCCAAACGCCGGCCACGAGAAGGGCTCGGTGGAGAACAAGGTCGGGGCGATTCGCCGCTCGCTGTTCGTGCCGATCCCGCAGTTCGACAACGTGCGTCGCTACAACAGGCGGCTGCTCGACATGAGCATGCGCCATTCGGACAAGCCCCACTACCGCAAGGGGGAGAGCCAGCTCGCGCTGTTCGAGGAGGACTGCTTCGCGCTGTCCCCGCTGCCGGACTCGCGCTTCGCGGCGGTCAGCTACACTAGGCACAAGGCGGACAAGTACGGCAACGTCGTCCTCGACGGCCGCCACCGCTACTCCACGGACCCCGCATACGCGAACTGCCGGCTCATCGTCGCGCCGGCGCGTTCGACGTCGACACATACGACTCCGAGGGGACCCATATCGTCACCCGCGTGCGCGGCTGGGGCGACAAGCCCACCGAGTCGATTGATCCCGTGAGCCAGCTGGCCCTGCTGTGCAGGAGGTCCGGCGGCTGGCACGAGAGCCGCGTCCGATCCGCCCTTCCCGCCGACATCAGGCGATGGATCGACGATGCGGACGCGGCCGGGCGCGGCAAGGC
>NZ_JBNPOK010000053.1:0-1432 GCF_050315135.1 Collinsella sp. SGI.033 | reverse complement strand
GCGTTTGCGAAAGTGGTCAATTTTAGATTAGCGCTAACACTGCGTCACCTACGTCTCTCGCACCGCCGACAAGAAGGGCAAGGTCTCGGTCGGCGAGAGGGGCCGCCACCTCTACTCCACGCACCCGTCGCTCTCGCGCCGCAGGCTCACGGTCGGCCTGCGGGCGACGACCGTGAGCGTCTACGACCCCGACAGCGGCGAGCTCGTCTGCGAGCACCCCAGGGCCTACGGCAGCGCCCCGACCGACACGTCCGACCCCGCCTCGCAGCTCGCCCTGCTGGCGTGGAACGCCGGCGGCTGGGAGAACAGCAGGGTGAGGGAGGCGCTCCCCGACGAGCTCAGGGAGCATATGGACTCACTGGACAGGGCGGGCCTGAAGGCCGAGCTGAGGGTGATGCGCGACCAGGCGGCCACCTCCGGATGGGAGGCCACGCTGCAGGCGGTGCGCCTCGCCTACGAGGCGACCGGCCGCATCGACGAGGCGTCGGTCGCCGTCAGCGCGGCGCGCGCCGCCACGGGGACCGTCACCTACGACGAGCCCGTGGACCTCGGCGTCTACGACGGCTTCATGGGGGTGGCGTAGATGGCCAGGGCCGCATGCCCCGACAGGCGCCTGCTCGAGTCCTCGCTGAGGGGCAAGGCGCGCTCGATGCTGTTCTCGAACAGCGTCGTCGACGAGTTCTGCGAGGAGGCAACGCTCCCCGAGATGAGGGCGGTCGAGGGCCTGCTGGCCAGGCAGATGGAGGTCAGGGCCGCCAACCAGCTGGAGAGGAGGATGCGCAGGGCGAGGTTCCCCGCGGCCAAGTCGCTCGACGGCTACGACTTCTCCCAGGTCTCGTTCCCCGACGGCTACGGGGAGGCCGACCTCAGGTCGCTCGCCTTCATCGACGCGTGCCAGGACTTCGTCTTCCACGGGAAGACGGGCAGGGGCAAGACCCACCTCGCCATCGCGGTCGGCGCCGCCGCCGTCAGGGCCGGCAAGTCCGTGAGGTTCTTCACCGTCGCGCAGCTCGTGATGCACCTGGCCGACGCGCGCGACCGCGGCAGGCTGCGCAGGGAGCTCGACGACCTGCTGTCGGCGGACCTGCTGGTACTCGACGAGCTCGGCTACGTGCCGCTCGACGTCGAGGGGGCGAGGCTGCTGTTCCAGGTCATGTCGGCCCCCGAGGGCACCCAGAGCCTCATAGTCACCACCAACATAGAGTTCAGCAGGTGGGGCACGGTGTTCGGCGACGACAAGATGGCCGCGGCCGTCGTGGACAGGCTCGTCTACACGGGCAGGCTGGTGGAGTTCAACGGCGCCAGCTACAGGATGGAAAACGCGCTGATGCTCGGGAAGGGTGAGGCCGAATGAGGTACGCCGCGGAGGACTGCCCGGTGAACAGGATGAAGGACCGCGACGCCGGCGCCCGGGACGCGCAGGCGCTCTGCG
>NZ_JBNPOK010000052.1:0-1469 GCF_050315135.1 Collinsella sp. SGI.033 | reverse complement strand
GGCTTTTCCTTTCTGTCCTGCACGCGAATCTATACATCGCGTTTCTTTTCGATACCAATTATAGACATACACCCAACGTGTTTTTAATACCACTTTTCAATCTGTTCCAATCCTCGGTGAACGGTCGAAATTCTCTGGTGAGTGGTATTAAATTAGAATTTGATGTATAGCTAGCGCCCCCGGCGTCTCCCTTGTGTGACAAAGAACAGCGTTCCTACCAGCGCAATAATGGTCGATGCTCCAAACAGTACCGTCTGGACGCCCAAAGCCTCCGCCAAAAACGGAGCTGCCAGCAGCGGCAGCACGCCGGCGCTCATCAGGCCAAAACGCACAAAGCCGGTAATGCGTCCCAGGTATTTGATGTCGGCGCGCTCCTGAATCAAGATCATCTGCAGCGGTTCCAGGAATCCCCAGGCCAGACCGTTAATCGCTTGACCGATAATCGCGACCCCCAGCATATCGGTGCCCACGTACACCATGGACCCAATGCCCACGGCCATGAGCGCGCCGAGCAGCAATCGCAGGTTGACATGGCGAGCAGAAAGCTTGGTCAGGATGAACGCGCCCACCGAGGAAGTGAGGCCCACGACCGAGGACAGCCAGCCCAGCCAGACGATATCCACGTTGAGCACATCGCGGTAGAACAACGACTCCAGCGAATCGAACGCGCCAAACGCAAAGAAACCCAAAAAGCCCGAGATAAAGATGAGGCGCAGGTCGTGGTCGCGAAACGTAAGTCGCGCGCCCTCGGCCATGCCGCCCAGAATACCGCCCTTCGGCTTCTCCCCTTTTGCAGGAGCAACACACTCGTGACAGCCCAAGGAGAGCACGGCCGCCACACCCATCATGCCCGCCATGAGCAAATAGACCGATTGCGTGGCAAAACAGCTCACGATGGCACCACCGAGCAGCGGGCCAGCGGTATAGGCGATATTGCTGTAGAACACCATGAGACCGTTCACGCGGGTACGGCCCTCGGTGGTCGACTCCAGGTATCCCGGAAACGCATGCGTGCAGGTGTTGATAAAGCCGCCCGCAAGTCCCAAGACGCACGCGGCAAACACAAGCCCGGGGACAGACAACGGCGCTAACCCCACGCCAAGCGATAGCACTGCCGTAATCACGCACGTCACAAACGACGTCCGGCGCGGTCCAAAGCGGTCGATGACCGAGCCCGACACCATATTGCCCACCGACGTCATAAGATTGCGCACGAGCGTAATGGCGGCAACCAAAAAGGCCGTGCCAGCCAGATCATACGTGGCCGCACCGATAAGCCCCAAAAAGTAGACCGCGTTGTTGGCGCACCACTGCAGGGACTCAATAAGAATCAGCCTGACCTCTGCCGGCGTCAGGCGCATTGCTTCGCGATCCTTCGCGAACATACGAACTCCTTCTATACAAAAAGGGGATGGAGGGCATAGGCCTGCTCCATCCCCTTTCCAGGTTGCAACGAAAATCTATGCAGC
>NZ_JBNPOK010000051.1:0-1587 GCF_050315135.1 Collinsella sp. SGI.033 | reverse complement strand
CGGGCCCTTACGCCAGCACGCCGAAGAACGCGCCGATGATGCCCACGACCATGGTGGCCACGATCAGCACCATGGGGTTGATCTTCTTGGACAGCAGCCAGTAGTACAGCCAGAAGGCGATCATGCCGAGCATGCCGGGCATGATGCCGTCCAGGATGTCCTGGAGGGTCTGGGCGTCCTCGCCCGAGCCGATGGCCACCGGGATGCTGGCCCAGAACATGTCCTTGCACATGGCGCCCACGACCATGACGCCCACGATGCCCACGCAGGTCATGATCTTCTGCATGAGGCCGGTCCTCTGGGCCTCGTCCAGGAAGCCCACGCCCAGCTCGTAGCCCTTGACGGCGCCCCAGATGCGCAGCGCGAAGCCGGGGACGTTGTAGATGAGCAGGAAGGCGATGGGGCCGAAGGGGTTGCCGGCCTGGCACAGGCTGATGCCCACCGCGGCGGCGACCACGCGCAGCGTCGACAGGAAGATGGAGTCGCCGATGCCGGACAGCGGGCCCATGAGGGCGGCCTTGACGTCGTTGACGCTCTCGGGCTCGATCTCGCCGCGGGCGACCTTCTCCTCCATGGCCATCGCGATGCCGCCGACGAACGGGGCGAACTGGACGGTGATGTTGAAGAACGCGCAGTGGCGGTGCAGGGCCTCGGCGTAGTCGTCGGGGCGGCCGGCGTAGATCTTCTTGAGCATGTTGGCGACCATCAGGCAGAAGGCGATGTTCATCTGCTTGTAGTAGGTCCAGGAGAACTCCATGCCCAGGGCGCCGACGTTGACGGCGCTCTTGACGAGGTCGGAGCGCGTGATCTTGTTCTCGGGACTAGAAGTCATCGTCCTCATCCCCTTCCGCGGAGAGCTGGGGCTGGGCTCCGCCCAGGCCGAGCAGGTCGAACTTGTCGATGCCGATGATGATGGCGATCAGGGCGACGCCCAGGACGGGCACGTTGGCGTAGGAGCACAGCAGGAAGCCCAGGAAGTAGAAGGGCACGAGCTGCTTGGTGAGCACCAGGCGGCCGAGCATGGCGAAGCCCATGGCAGGCAGGATGTTGGCGGCAACGCCGCAACCGTCGATGATGAAGGGCGGGATGAAGTCGAGCAGGCCCTGGATGGCGTCGGAACCCAAATAGAAGGCGCCGCCGCACAGCAGGAAGTACTCGACGCAGCCCCAGATTCCAATTCCCCAATGAACGGCGTAGATGCCTTTAAGGTTTCCCTTGAGGGCGAACTTGTCTGCCATATCGACAAACACAGGGAACAAGGCATCGGTAATGTTGCCGATCGTCAGCGCAAGGACGGCGATAGGCATGGCGAGCGCGATGGCCGTCTCGGTACCCTGACCGAGCTGAATGGCAAACGCGCAGGCGAGCACGCCGCCGACGGTTTCGTTAGGCGGCACGTAGGCGCCGATGGAAATCGAGCCCATGAACAGCAACTCCAGGCTGGCGCCAACGGCAAGGCCAGTCTGCAGGTCCCCCAGCACCAGGCCCACGAGCGGGCACAGGACGATGGGGCGGAACGCGTAGAGGGTGCCGAGCTGGTAGTCGAGGCATCCAAACGCTCCGACTAAGCCGACGAGGATTGCTTGG
>NZ_JBNPOK010000050.1:0-1686 GCF_050315135.1 Collinsella sp. SGI.033 | reverse complement strand
TCAAGGGGGTTAAGGCCCCCTTTTTCGTGTACGTAATGTGATAACGAGCGGTACGTGTTATTATCGCCAAGGCGTTGTTTCCGCAATGCCCTAAAGAGGAACCCGAAGGTTCCCACCTTTTGGCGCCAATGAGCAGCTGACTGGTCATACAACTTAGATTCTCTTCCTCATATCGAGGATGTCTATGTGTACGACCTGGTTGCAAAGAAGCGCCGGGTTATTTTTTTATGAATGGAGGTAGGGAAAATAGCTAAGTCTGATGACACCCGCATCAACGACGAGATCACTGCATCTTCGTGCCGTTTGATTGGCGTCGATGGCTCTCAGCTCGGCCTGTTCGCCATCCGCGATGCCCAGCGCGTCGCCGACGATCAGGGTCTCGACCTTGTCGAGATCGCTCCCAACGCGGAGCCGCCGGTCTGCAAGGTCATGGACTACGGTAAGTTCAAGTACCAGCAGGCCATGAAGGCCAAGGCTGCTCGTAAGAACCAGTCCAAGGTCGAGGTTAAGGAAATGAAGTTCCGACCCAAGATCGACGTTGGCGACTACGAGACCAAGAAGGGCCACGTTCTGCGTTTCCTCAAGAAGGGCGCACGCGTTAAGATCACCATCATGTTCCGCGGCCGTGAGATGGCTCACCCGGAGCAGGGTCTTAACGTTCTTGAGCGTCTCGCCGAGGATCTTAAGCCTTACGCTACGGTCGAGTCCAAGCCTAAGATGGAAGGCCGTAACATGCTTATGCTGCTCGCCCCAATTAAGGGCGCCTTTGATGAGGATAAAGCGGCAAGTGATACTAAGTAACTAGTGTTCTGTAACCGATTAAGGAGTATTTCATGCCTAAGATGAAGTCCCACAGCGGCACCAAGAAGCGTTTCCGCAAGACTGGTACCGGCAAGCTTATGCGCGCCAAGGCTTTCAAGAGCCACATCCTGAGCAAGAAGTCCACCAAGCGTAAGCGTGGCTTCCGTCAGGAGACCGAGATCGCCGCTGCCGACCGCAAGGTCATCAAGTCGCGTCTCGCCTAAGTTAGCGTTCCCGTTTTTCGTTTAACCGTCTAGGAGTTGATAGAACATGGCACGTATTAAGCGCGCTGTTGCCGCCAAGAAGAAGCGCCGTACCGTTATGCACCGTGCGAAGGGTTACTACGGTGCCGCTTCGCGTACTTACAAGCATGCTAAAGAGCAGGTCCAGCACTCTCTGCAGTATCAGTACCGTGACCGCCGCAATAAGAAGCGCGAGATTCGCTCTCTCTGGATCACCCGTATCAACGCTGCTGCTCGCCTGAACGACATCTCTTACTCTCAGTTCATGCACGGCCTGAAGGTCGCCGGTATCGAGCTCGACCGCAAGGTCCTGGCTCAGATGGCTTACGAGGACATCGAGTCTTTCAACGAGCTGGCTACCATCGCCAAGAAGGCTCTCGAGGCCTAATTGATTCTCTTGAATCGCTAGGGGAGTGTCGCGCTGTGCGCGGCGCTCCCTCTTTTTATCTAAGGCGCTGGTTTATATAGCAAAAGCGCGGGTAGATAGACACTTACAGGTGACCGATCTTTATATATCTCTTAACCGAAGGGTCATCATCTGATACGTGCAGTATTTCTGCACCAGCCTTTCTATTACTTATATAGGAAGCGATATATTGTGTAGGACTTGTGAAGAGTGGAATTGACGTCCCACATCGCTTCG
>NZ_JBNPOK010000049.1:0-2021 GCF_050315135.1 Collinsella sp. SGI.033 | reverse complement strand
GCGGGGCGGGAATCTGGTTGCACACAACTCCTACACAGTTTGGGATTCTCAGCTGTATTTACCGGTAATAGAGAGGGGACCTCGTTTCCGAGATCCCCTTTTTCGTCTATCTATAGAAATAGGCTTTCAAAACCTTAGGCCAACAGCTTGCGACCTGACTCCTCAATCGCGTCAAGTGCTGCATCAGCCTCGGCGGCATCCGCGCCCTTAGCGAAGATGTACAGCTTGATCTTGGGCTCGGTGCCGGAAGGACGGACAATACCCTTGTTGCCACCCTCAAGATCGAACTCAATGACATTAGCCTTCGGCAGGCCGTTCACGCACGTGTTGTAATCCACAACGGCCTCAATCTTGGAGCCTGCGAGCTCCGCGGGCGGGTTCTCGCGCAGACCCGCCATAATGCCGGCCATCTTTGCCGCACCCTCAGCGCCCGGATAGCTCAGCGAAATCGTCTTGTTGTGATAGTAGCCATACTTCTCGTACAGCTCGTGCATCGCATCGGCCAGGTTCTTGCCCTGGAGCTTGTAATACTGCGCCATCTGGCAAATCAGAAGCGAAGTGCTCACGGCGTCCTTGTCGCGCACGTGGTCGCCGGCCAGATAACCGTAGCTCTCCTCGAAACCGAAGATAAATCGATCGACTTCACCAGCATCGGAAAGCGAGGTAATGATGTCACCGATGTACTTGAAGCCCGTCAGGCAGCGACGGAGCTCAAAGCCATACTCCTCGGCCAGGGCATCGACCATGGCGGAAGAAACAATGGTAGTAACCGCGACCTTCTTGGTGAGATCCTCGCCGCGGGCGGCACGGGTCTTGCAGATATAGTCGAGCAGCAGAACGCCCATCTCATTGCCGGTCAGCAGCAGATAGTCATCACCATTCTTAACAGCAACGCCAACACGGTCGGCGTCAGGATCGGTTGCAAGCAGCAGATCGGGGTGAACCTGCTCGCACAGGTCGATTCCCTTCTGCATGGCCTGACGGATCTCGGGGTTAGGATACGGGCAGGTCGGGAAATCGCCGTTCGGGTCCTTCTGCTCGGGAACAACCGTGACATCGGTGATGCCGGCGCGCTCGAGCACCGTCGTGACGGGAATGAGGCCAGTGCCGTTGAGCGGAGTGTAGACGAGCTTAAGCGGAGCGCCAGCGATCTCCTCGGCAGAAAGGTTGGTCACGCCGCGCGCGAGAACGGCGTCGTAATAACGCTCGAGGCACGAGTCATCGATCCATTTGACCAGACCCTGCTCAAGAGCCTCATCGAAGTCCATGGACTTCACGCCAGTGAACGTATCGGTCTCGGCGATAGCCTTAGAAATTGCATCGGCGGCCTCGCTAGTGATCTGGCAGCCGTCGGGGCCATAGGCCTTATAGCCGTTATACGGCGCCGGATTATGACTAGCGGTCATGCAAATGCCACCGGAGCACTCAAGATCGCGGACAGCCCAAGATAGCGTAGGCACCGGGGAAATCTTAGGATACACAAGGGCGGTGACACCATTTGCCGCAAGAATAGCAGCAGTCGTCTTGACGAACAATTCGCCCTTATTGCGGCTATCGCGAGCAATGGCAACCGTCGGATGCTCAAAAGTCGCATTGAGATAGTCGGCGAAGCCCTGCGTTGCACGGCCGACCGTATAGATATTCATACGGTTAGTGCCAGCACCGATCGTGCCGCGAAGGCCGGCGGTGCCGAAGGCAAGATCCTGGAAGAAGGCATCGGTGATGGCATCCTCGTCACCCTGCTCCTTCATCGTGTTGAGCTCGGTCAGCAGCTCATCATCCTTGACATTGGCAATCCAAGTATCAAGCAGCTCGTGAACATCTGCCATGTGCGTCCTTCCTTCATAAGCAATAAAACGGCCCGCCTAAAACAGGTCAAGCGCAGTATCACGCTTAAGTAGATAGTAATCCATTGAGTGCGTGAGACTGTCAAGAGAACGGTGAACGTCTGAATAAGACGGCAGATGATATCGTTGTAAAAAATGTCATTTAGTTAAATTGCCTGAGAAACGAAAAAGGGG
>NZ_JBNPOK010000048.1:0-2031 GCF_050315135.1 Collinsella sp. SGI.033 | reverse complement strand
ACAGCGCAGTAATAGCCGTCGAATTTGTGTTGGTTTTGAACTCTCCGCGACGGAATGCTAGACTGGCGACGTATACATTCGCGCCAGAACACGGGTCGCATGAAGAAAAGGAGATGCCATGGCGCCTATCGCACCGCTCAAGATGCTCGTCGCTCCTGCCGCCAAGGCCATCGTCCGCCTGAGCGACTCACTCACCTACGACGATGTCCCCTGTCTTGTCGACGAACGTACGGACTGCTGCCCTTACCTGGGACACGTCCCCTACTTTGCGCCTAAACTCGCTTTTGACCCCGAGCACCGCGAGCGGTAATCCAAGATGCAGCAAACGCCGCGCAGCTCGCGGCGTTACTGTTTTGGTGCAAAGAAACCTGTCCCCCTTGCACCAACGCCAGGATTATCGAGGCTGCGGCCGCGGCGCGATATGAGGCGCGAGACCTCGCCCAACAACACGCCGATTACCACACCCACGAGAATCGGCAACTTTGTCATCTCGGCGGGTGAGCTGTTGAGCGGCACAATGGTGGCGACAATCGAAAGCACAAGCTCCACTACGGGAATCGCAAGTGCCACCGCGAGCACCTTGCCCTCGAAGGGCGCGCGGAACACACGCGGGCGATCGTCGTATTTGCGCAGGCGCCAAAACGCCGGGAACATCGGAATATAGCTCATAAGCAGGAAGACGACGTTCATCGAGAAGAAAACCCAAAAGACGTCGGAGCCCTCGCCCAGCGGAATCTGAAGCAGTAGTACCAGGCTGGCAAAACAACCGTTAATGAGTGCCGAGCCATTGGGCATGCCGGTCTTCTTGGACACCAGCGCAAAGGGACGCGGCATATTGCCGTGACGCGCGGCATAGCTCGCCACGTTGTTGACGCCAAAGCTCCAGCAGATCATGTTGGCGAACAGCGTCACCAAAAAGGCCGCGCCCACGACCATCGTCAGCGGATGGCTGCGCCCCAACATGGCGGCGACCGCGTCCACAATGCCCGAATCGAGCGAAAGCCGCTCGGTGGGAACCGCGGCTCCAATGCCGATGCCGCAGATAATGTAGATTGCCGCAATGGCGACGCCACCGGCGATAACCGCCTTGGGGATATCACGCGACGGGTTTTTCATCGTGCTGGCAAAGGTCGCGACCACTTCGAAACCCATAAAGTTGAACAGGATGATCGATAGGTACGTCAACGAATTGGTGTCGCCCAAATCTGGAATGAAGGTCTTAAACGACATGTCGTTGGCAAAGCCGTTATTACAGGCAAACCAGATGCCGACGATCCCCACCACGGCGGTAATGAGCACCTTGATGACGGCACCGCCGTCCATGACCCAATCGGCCTCGGCCACCGGGTGCATCGCCATGACCGTGACGCCCCACACAAAGGCAAGCTCGATGGCAATTCGGGCCCCAAGCGAAAATTCGATGCCCCATACCGAATTGATGACACTGGGGAACATACAGGCGATACTTGCAACCCACAGTGGAAAGTTGACCCAGTAGCACCAGGAGCAGTAGGCACCCCAACGGTCGCCCAAGCCCAGACGAACCCAATCGTACAGGCCGCCCTCGGAATCGAACGCCGTACCGAGCTCGGCCACCACCAGGCCATAGGGAAGCAAAAACGTAATGATGAGGAAGATCCACCAGAAGAACTGCACGTTACCCATGGCAGATGCCGGAGCAGCCGCCTCGATGGTAAATACGACGCATATAACCGAGAGGATGACCTCGAACAGGGAGAACTTTTTACCTGCCATGGCACGCTCCCCCTACAGCAAAAAAGATGGCATCTGCACCGAAGGCGCAGCCCAAGGCAGGGTTGCGGGCCGCGTCACCGGTGCAGGTGCCATCCCAAGGAGAAGAAGGGATGCAATTGTTGGACCAACGCTCGCGGAACAGGCGCGTGTAGATGACGATACGCTGGTACATGGATACTCCGATCAAGACGGCCGCGTATACGACCGGGAACTTTCGGCAATTGGATACGCGCCTGACCTGGGATATCCAAGCGAACAATAGGCCTAACCCGCGAT
>NZ_JBNPOK010000047.1:0-2106 GCF_050315135.1 Collinsella sp. SGI.033 | reverse complement strand
CGACTCGATGCCCAGCGCGACGGCGAGGTGCGTCTTGCCCACGTGTGTTTCGTCAAGCAGATTTTTCGTAAATCATCATCCAATTCTTTCGGGTCTCAGCACGAAAGATCTTCGGTTTTCACCAAGGGCTGCGGGACCTACCCTTCCTTCCTGTTTCCCAGCATGAGCGAGTCCGTGACGCGGCGGCTCTCGCCCTTGAACTCCACCAGCCTGCCATGGTGGACGATCCTGTCCACCAGCGCCGATGCCAGCTTGTCGTCCGCCAACACCGTGCCCCACTTCCCGAACTCGATGTTGGTCGTCAGCACCATCGACTGGCGCTCGTAGCAGTTCGACATCACCTGGAACAGCAGCCTCCCCCCGTCCGAGTCCAGCGGGATGTAGCCGAACTCGTCCAGGATAAGCAGGTCGACTTTGGACAGCTCCTGGTACCGCTCGTCCAGCCTGCCGCGCTCCTTTGCAGCCTTCAGGTCGAACACCAGCTGCGCGCATGACAGGAGCCTCGCCGACTTGCCCGCGTCCACCGCCAGCATGCCCAGCGCTATTGCAAGGTGGGTCTTGCCCCTTCCCGTCGGCCCGTGGAACACGAAGTCCTGCCTCTGCCCCAGCCATTCCAGGCCCAGCAGCTGCTCCCACCCGTAGCCTTCCTGGAACCGCAGGTCGGACGGGTCGAACTCCGCACCGACTTCACCGCCGGGAACCTGGCCTGGCGCAGGAGGCGTGCATGCTTGCTGTCCCTCCTGACCTCGAGCTCGTGGGAGAGGAGCTCGCTTACCGCCTGCATCTGCCCCGGGGTGGCACGGTCCAGAAACCATGCCACCGTCGCGTTCGACAGCCGCAGGGTGCGTGCATCTAGCGCGATCCGCTCCTGCAGCCGGCCCTTCTCCGCCCTGCTAAGCATGGGATCCCCCCCATCATCGCGAACACGTCTGTATTCCGTAACATCTAAATCGACAAAAACGGCAGCATAAAGTCGACACTTCCCGCAAGGGGCATGCTGACCAGATCGCAGGGCTATCTTGGTGGTGCTTCGTATCTACCAAAGGAGGCCCGGAGAGGAAATGATCAGCATGACCGATAAGAATTCTATACGCCTGCTGTGGCGGCAGGGGGACAGCGTCGCCGAGATCGCGCGCAAGACCGGCGTGAGCCGGGACACCGTCTACAAGTACCGCGACATGGACGACTTCAGCCCCAAGCCGCCCGCGAGGCGGGCGCAGGGCTCAAAGCTCGACCCGTACAGGCCCCTGATCGAGTCCTGGCTCGACGACGACATGCGCAGCGGACGCAAGCAGCGCCATACCGCAAAGCGCGTCCACGACAGGCTCGTCTCCGAGTGCGGCGCCGACGTCTCCGTCAGCACCGTGGAGCGGTGCGTCAGGGAGATTAGGGCCCGCCGCTCGGCGGAGGCGGCCGACGCCCAGTACCTCGACCTCGTCTGGGGCCCCGGCGAGGCGCAGGCCGACTTCGGCGAGGCCGACTTCTACGTGAGGGGGATGCGGACCACGCTGAGCTTCTTCGTGATGACGTTCCCGTACTCCAACGTCGGGCTGGCCCAGGTCTTCCCGGGCGAGACGTCGGAGTGCGTCTGCCAGGCCCTGCGCAACGTCTTCGAGCGCGTCGGCGGCGTGCCGACCAAGATCGTCTTCGACAACGCGACCGGCGTCGGCCGCCGCGTCGGCGGCGGGGTCCGGACGACCGAGCTGTTCGCCGCCTGCAGCGCCCACTACGGCTTCCGCTTCAGGTTCTGCAACCCCCGCTCGGGCAACGAGAAGGGCAGCGTCGAGAACAAGGTGGGCTGCGTGCGCCGCAACCTCTTCGTCCCCGTCCCCCAGCTGTGGGACGCCGGCGCCTTCAACCGCAGGCTGCTCGAGCGCAGCCTCGCCATGTCCGACAAGCCCCACTGGATAAAGGGCGAGCGCGAGCTCGATCTCTTCGAGGCCGACAGGCTGGCGATGCTCGGGCTGCCGGCCAAGCCCCTCGACTGCGTGTTAGCGTCAATCTATTTTTCACCAGTTTCGCTAAACAGGCGCGCCGTTCGCGCAAAGGCGGTTTCACCGGTTGCGCTAACGTATTTTCACCGATTCCGGTCACGGCTTGACGGGA
>NZ_JBNPOK010000046.1:0-2387 GCF_050315135.1 Collinsella sp. SGI.033 | reverse complement strand
TGTTTTTGATAGCTTTTATTTTTAGGAAATCACGAGATAAAAGTTTCGGGTTTCACGACGATTGTTTCGCCTCATAAGCAAAGGCGCCGACCACCTCCAACGGATGGCCTAACTTAGTCATTGCTTCGGTAATCGACTCAAGGAGGCCGGAAAGGAAATGATCGGCATGTCAACTATTCTAGCAATCAAGCAGCGCGCTGCCCGTGGCGACAGCGTCGCCCAGATAGCCAGGGAGGAGGGAATCTCCGAGCCCACGGTGCGCAAATACCGCGACATGGACGACTTCTCCCCTCAGGTCAAGCCCAGGAAGAGGCGCGGTTCGAAGCTTGACCCGTTCAAGGCGACGATAGATCGTTGGCTTGCGGAGGACAGGAAGCGGCGCCCCAAGCAGCGACACACGGCCCAGCGGGTATTCGACCGGCTCGTCGCGGAATGCGGCTACGACGGCAGCTACACAATCGTCCAGGCCTACGTCAAGAAGCGCAAAGCCGAGCTCAAAGGCGCCAAAGACGAGTTCCTCAACCTCGAATGGGCGCCCGGCGAGGGGCAGGTCGACTTCGGCGTGTGCGACTTCAGGGTGCTGGGCGTCATGCGCGAGGTGCACTACCTGGTGGTCACCTTCCCGTTCTCCAACGTGTCGCTGGCGCAATGCTTCTGGGGCGAGACGTCGGAATGCGTCTGCGAGGGCCTGAAGGCCGTGTTCGAGTTCTGCGGGGGCGTGCCCACCCGGTTGGTGTTTGACAACGCCACGGGCGTCGGCAGAAGGGTCGGCCAGGTTGTCAGCACCGCCGACACGTTCACGCGCTTCGCCGCCCACTACGGGTTCGACTTCTCCTTCTGCAACCCCAACTCCGGCCACGAGAAGGGCTCCGTGGAGAATGCCGTCGGGGCCATCCGGCGCAACCTGTTCGTCCCCGTTCCCCGCATCGACAGCCTGCCCGCCTACAACAAGCGGATCCTCGGCAGGTGCCTGGATCGCGCCGGCAAGGACCATTACCTCAAAGGGGAGCCCGAGCGCCAGCTGTTCATGGAGGACTGCGTGGCCATGGCCGACCTGCCGGCGAAGCCCTTCCGCGTCGCGAAGATAGTCACGGCCAAGACCGACAAGTACGGCGACGCGTGCCTCGACGGCAGACACCGCTACCCGCTCGGGCCGGACCACGGCGAGGAGAGGGTGATCGTCGAGCTGGGCGCATTCCGGGTAGCCTTCTACGACGGCGAGGGCACGCAGATCGCCGCCTTCGACCGAGCATACGGGGATGCGCCCACCAAGGCCAGCGACCCCATGTCGCAGCTGGCGCTCCTTTGCAGGAAGCCGGGCGGATGGCAGAACAGCGCCGTCAGGGCGACCTTGCCGAAATCGCTGGCCAGGTCGATGGATTCCATGGGCAGGGCCGACAGGGGCACGATGCTCAGGATGCTTCGCGACGTCAGCGCGGATGCGGGCTACGAGGCCGCGGTAGCGGCGATGGCCGCGCTCGGCGCCGACGGCGGCGTCCCCAGCCGCGCTGACGTCGCATTGGCTGCCGCATGCACGGCGAACGGCCAAGGGTCCATCGCATACGACGACAGCCCCGACCTCGGGATGTACGACGCCGTCTTCGCAAAGGAGGCCTAGCCATGGACATCGAGCAGATGACGAGGGGCCAGATCGAGGCGGAGTTCGCCGCGCTGGCCAGGACCATGTACTTCACCAAGTCGACGATCGCGGCGTTTTCCAAGGATGCCACGCGAGGCCAGCTGGTGGCTGCATGCGAGCTGATCAGGAGCGAGAACGCCACCAGGGAGGAGAACAGGAAGGCAAGGCTCATGAGGCAGGCCAAATTCCCGGCCGTGAAGTCGGTCGCGGACTTCGACTTCGGCGAGGTGTCCTTCCCAGACGGCTACACCGTCGATGACCTGGTGTCATTGGAGTTTGTCCGGCAGGCCCAGGACTTCGTGTTCTACGGAGGATGCGGACGCGGAAAGACCCACCTGTCGATCGCACTGGGCGTGCTGGCGGCCGAGCGGGGCTACAAGGTCAGGTACTTCGAGACCGCGTCGCTGGTGCTGATGCTGAAGGCGGCCGTCGCCGACAACAGGCTCGAGCAGGTGCTTCGCGACATAGCCAAGGCGGACCTGCTGATAATCGACGAGTACGGCTACATCCCGATAGACATCGAGGGCGCTCGGCTGCTCTACCAGGTGATGTCGGCAACGTACGAGACGAGGAGCATGATCGTCACAACCAACATAGAGTTCGGCAAATGGGGCACTGTGCTGGGAGACGCGCACCTGGCCACGGCGACGATTGACAGGATCATGCATCATGGTCGGCTGGTTGAGTTCGGCGGGCAGAGCAGAAGGTTCGAGGAAGCCTTGATGATGGGAAGATCGGACAGTTAGCG
>NZ_JBNPOK010000045.1:0-2472 GCF_050315135.1 Collinsella sp. SGI.033 | reverse complement strand
GTGTTTAGGGCAATCTGATTGTTGCTAGTGCGGCACCCATTCTTTTCATCTACGGAAACGAAGAATTTCAGAAAAGGCAAAGGCATGCCGACCAGCTAGGCCTACCGTTGCAATTGCAGCTACCAACTGACAATTGCATAGGAGGCAGGAAGGATGATCAGCATGCCAATGATCGAAAGTATACGAGAGATGTCGAGAAGGGGCCTCTCCAATGCGGAGATACAGCGCAGGACGGGGATATCCCAACCGACGATCCGCAAGTACATCGCGATGGACGATTTCTCGCCGCAGGCCCCGAGCCTGCAATCGCGCCCGTCGATCCTTGACCCTTACAAGCCCTTCGTCGACGAGATCCTGCTCGGCGACCAGCGCGTATGGCGCAAGCAGCGACACAGCGCAAAGCGCATATACGAGCGCTTGCTGGACGAGACCGCCTACGACGGCGGCTACGGAACCGTCAAGAACTACGTGAGGAGGCGCAAGGCCGAGATATCCGCGGCGTCCGACTGCTATATGGAGCTTGTCTGGGCGCCGGGGGAGGCGCAGGCCGACTTCGGCGACGTCGACGTGCTGGCCGGGGGAGAGCGCGTGAGGATGCACTTCCTGGTGCTCAGCTTCCCCTTCTCCAACATGGGCTTCTGCCAGCTCTTCGCGGGCGAGACCAGCGAGTGCGTGTGCCAGGGCCTCCGCGACATCTTCGAGCACATCGGCTGCGTTCCCACCCGCATCGTCTTCGACAACGCCACGGGCGCCGGCAGGCGCCGCGGGCAAAGCGTGACCGAGGCGGACCTCTTCCGCCGGATGAAGGCCCATTACGGGTTCGAGGCGACCTACGCCAACCCCCGCGCCGGCAACGAGAAGGGCAATGTGGAGCGAAAGGTCTACTGGTGTCGCCAGCATCTGTTCACGCCTGCGCCCAGCGTCGACGACATCGAGCTGTTCAACGCGGAGCTGCTCAGCCGCTGCTCGGGCTCGGGTTCGAACCGCCACTACGAGAAGGGGCTGACATGGTCGGAGCTGTTCGAGAGGGGCAGGTCGGCGATGCCGCCCCTGCCCGCCAAGCCCTTCAGCTGCATGCGATTCGTCACCGGCGTGTCGGTGGACAAGCGCGGCGACGCCACCGTCGACGGCGGCCACCGCTACCATGTGGGCCACAGGCAGGCTTCCGGCACCGTCACCGCCGTGTACGGCGCCCACACCGTCGCGTTCGCGGACGCCGCGGGCGAGATCGTGGCGGAGCACGCGAGGAGGTTCGGGGCCGCGAAGAACGGGCCGGAGGCCGTGTCCCAGCTGGCGTTGCTGGTGAGGAAGCCCGGCGCATGGCGCAACTCGGCGGTCAGGGCCGCCATGCCCGCAGACGTGAGGGCCCATGTGGACGCGCTGGAGTCGGCTGCCAGAAAGGACCTGATCGTGTGCATGCGCAGGTGGTGCAGGGAGAGCTCGGTCGAGGACGTCGGCGCCGCTATCTCCGAGGTGCTGGCCTCAACGGGGAGAGCCAGGCCCTCCGACGTGGAGATGATGCTCGCGAGGATGGGCGGGTTCGGCCTTGGGACGGAGCCCGACGTCGGCCCGGATCTCACTGTCTACGACAGGATGCTCGGGGGTGACGCCGCATGAGCGCGCGAGGCGACCTGGAGAGCGCGGTGAGAAGAGGGTTCAGGGCCGTGATGCTATCCAACCACACTGCGGAGAAGTACGCGTCGGAGTCGACGGCCGCAGAGCTCAGGTTCTTGGCAGGCATGTTCGAGGAGGAGCTCTCCTGGAGAGAGGAGAGCAGGAGGGGGCGGCTGCTGAAGCGGGCCAAGTTCCCGGTCCCCAAGACCTTCGAAGGGTACGACTGGTCGAGGGTAAAGGTGCCGGAGGAGATCGGACGCGGGGGCATCGAGAGCTGCAGGTTCATTGCAGACAAGCAGAACCTCGTCCTGTACGGCGGCGTGGGGAACGGCAAGACCCACATGGCCATAGCGTGCGGAACCGCAGCCTGCGCCATGGGGATGACGGTGATGTTCACGACGATCGCCGACCTCGTCGTGAGGATGACCAAGGCCGAAGCCGAGGGAACCTTGGAGAAGGTGTTCAAAGAGGTCGAGAGGGCCGATCTGGTGATACTGGACGAGCTTGGGTACCTTCCCATAAACCAAGATGGCGCCAAGCTCCTGTACCAGGTGGTGAACAAGTGCTACGAGAGGAGAAGCCTTATCGTGACCACGAATCTTGAGTTCAGCAGGTGGGGAAAGATCCTGACCGACGACCAGATGGCGGCTGCCATGATCGACCGAATCGTCCACTACGGCCACCTGGTCGTGTTCGAGGGGCCGACGAAGAGGATGGAGGCCTCGCCTATGGCCCGAAGGGGCTAAGAGGCAAAGCCAAAGAGAGAAAGAGGCACGCCTTTGCCAAACCTGAAACCTTTCCTTGCCACGTGTGAAAAGAACCGCTGCCTCAATTGAAAGCCCGAGCTTGACACAAACA
>NZ_JBNPOK010000044.1:0-3144 GCF_050315135.1 Collinsella sp. SGI.033 | reverse complement strand
GACTGAGCAAAGGATTAAATATGAGTGACGGAAAGAAAAAGCTTTCCTTCCTGACGGTCATTTCGACCATCATCTGCGTCGTCTTCGTTTGCGAGGCCGCCGCTCCTGCTGCTGCCATTGGCAACCAGCAGTTCTTCTGGTGGATCTTCCTGATCCTGACCTTCCTGCTCCCTTACGGCATGGTCGTCGCCGAGCTCGGCACCACCTATGACGGCGAGGGCGGCATTTACGACTGGGTACGCGATGGCCTGGGCGACAAGTGGGGCGCCCGCATTTCGTACTACTACTGGGTCAACTACCCCCTGTGGATCGCCTCGCTGGCGACCATGTTCCCCGACATCCTGGGCATGGTCTTTGGCGTCGAGTTCAACCTGATCGCCAAGATGGGCATCGAGCTCGCCTTCGTGTGGATCGTCTACCTCATGGGCCGCTCCAAGGCGGCCGACTCCGAGTGGGTCCTCAACGGCGGCGCCCTGATCAAGGTCGCCGTTGCCGTCATCGTCGGCGCCCTGGGCATCTGGTATGCCATGGAGAACGGTTTCGCGAACGACATGTCCGCCGCCACCTTCCTGCCCGAGCTCACCAACACCAACGCCCTGGGCTACCTGTCCATCATCATCTTCAACTTCACGGGCTTCGAGGTCATCTGCACCTTCGCTAAGGACATGGAGAACCCGACCCACGACATTCCGAAGGCCATCATCCTGGGCGGCCTGACCATTGGCGCCATCTACCTGTTCGCTGGCTTCGGCATCGGCGCCGCCATCCCGGCCGACTCCATCGACCCCGACTACGGCATGATCGTCGCAGTCCAGACCATGGTGGGCGATTCCGTGCTCTTCAAGGTCATCTGCATCGCCTTCCTGATCACCCTGTTCGCCAACATGGCCGCCTGGTCCTTCGGCGTCAACTCCGTCGCCCGCTACGCCGCCGAGCACGGCAACATGCCCAAGGTCTTCGCCTCGATGGTCTCCGAGGACGACATGCCCAACGGCGCCAACCTGGTCAACGCCGTCGTCGCCTCCCTGGTCCTCTGCCTGCAGCTCGTTCCCGTCGACGCCATCTCCAACGGCGTCTTCTGGATGCTCTTCGGCACCTCCGTCGTCTTCCTGCTGCTCACCTACATCCCGATGTTCCCGGCGTTCCTCAACCTCCGCAAGAACGACCCCAACCGCGAGCGCATCTTCACGTTCCCGTTCAAGGGCGCGATGATGAAGGTCATGCTGGCCATCCCCTGCATCGAGCTGATCCTGGCCATCGTCGCGACGCTGGCACCGTTCTCCGCCGCCGAGGTCGGCGAGAAGGTCCCGATGATCATCATCTTCATCGTGCTCATGCTCATCGGCGAGGTCGTCCGCGTCGTCAGCGCCAAGGGCCGCGAGACCGAGTACAAGGGCCTCACCCCCGAGCTGGCCGCCCAGCGCCTCGCCGAGGAGGCCGAGGAGAACTAGGGCACCCGGCCCCGGGCACCCCGGCCTCTCCGGAGGCGTGCCCGGGCGACAGGTCCGCCAACCATTCCCCGGGGCGGGTGCAGGCGATAGCTCCGGCAGCCGCCGACCGCCCCGACCCCTCTCCCGTATCCCTCGTGCGTCCTGTCTCCGCGCACCTGGCTACGTCGTCGCCCGCCGGTGCGACCCCGTGAAAACCGGCGCCGGGCGCCCCGACCTCTGCCGGGGGACGGGCGCCCGCCATCTCTTGGTCCTAGGCCGCGGGCAGCCCGCCCGCGGCAGACGATCGTTCGGTTTGGAGGAAATCTTATGCGTACGATCACCGAGTCCGAGTCCACCCCGAGGGCCGACGGCTTCTTCATGCCCGCCGAGTTCGCCCCCCAGGACCGCGTGTGGATAGGCTGGCCCCACCGCACCGACACCTGGGCCCACGGCGCCAAGCCCGCCCAGAAGCAGTATGCCGCCATCGCCCGCGCCATCTCCGAGTTCACCCCGGTCTATATGTGCGCCAACCAGGTCGACTACGCCAACTGCAAGGCCGTCTTCGAGAACGACGAGAACGTCACCGTCGTCGAGATGACCACCGACGACGCCTGGTTCCGCGACACCGGCGCCACCTACGTCATCAACGGCAAGGGCGACAAGCGCGCCAACCACTGGCACTTCAACGGCTACGGCGGCCTCATCGACGGCCTCTACTTCCCGTGGGACAAGGACGAGCAGATCGCCCTCAAGATGGCCGAGCTCTCCGGCTGCCGCCGCTACCGTCCCGACGACATGATCCTCGAGGGCGGCTCCATCACCGTCGACGGCGAGGGCACCCTCGTCGTCACCGACCAGTGCCTCCTGTCCCCCGGCCGCACCTGCTCCGCGGTGCTCGAGGAGGAGGAGGACCCCGAGTCCCTCTGGCCCAAGTACCGCAAGAAGTTCGAGCCCTGGAGCGAGGAGCTTCGCGAGTACATGACCGAGCACCTCAAGGACTACCTCGGCGTCGAGAAGGTCATCTGGGTCAAGGAGGGCATCGACCCCGAGGAGACCAACGGCCACATCGACGACGTCGCCACCTTCATCGCCCCGGGCGTCATGGTCTGCATCTGGACCGACGACCCCGAGTACCCGTTCTACGAGCAGTGCCACGCCGCCTACGAGACCCTCTCCAACGCGGTTGACGCCAAGGGCCGCAAGCTGAAGGTCTACAAGCTCTGCATGCCCGTGAAGCCGCTGTACATGGACCAGGCCTCCTGCGACACCATCGACGCCGACGAGAACGCCGAGCCGCGCGTCCCCGACGAGCCGCTGATCGCCTCCTACATGAACTACCTCGTGACCAACCACGGCGTCATCGTCCCGCAGTACGGCGACGAGAACGACCAGCTGGCCGTCGACACGCTCCAGGAGATCTACGACGAGGTCTGGGGCGAGGGCGTCTACAAGTGCGTGGGCGTCAAGTCCGACCAGGTCGTCTACGGCGGCGGCAACATCCACTGCATCACGCAGCAGGAGCCGTCCGCCTAATAGCCCGGCTTGCCGGGGCGCGGCGCCCCTCTTTCACGGGGGTCCGCCGCACCCCGGAGGCCCGGCCGGCCAGGCGAACGGGGCCGCCTGGCCGGCCGGCCGGGCTTTCCCCGGGCGCTCCGCTGCCTCCACACCGGAGCGCCCTTCCCCTTCGATTGGATACCCGCCTGGCCTGGGACCT
>NZ_JBNPOK010000043.1:0-3495 GCF_050315135.1 Collinsella sp. SGI.033 | reverse complement strand
CCGGCCCCGCCCCTCGTCCGTGAACTTTTCCGCTGGGCGAGCCATAGACACCACGCACCGATGCAGTAAAGCGGCGGCTTGAAATTGGTGCTATATTCAACTTGAGTTGTTTAATACTAGTACGGGAGGCTGATATGGGGCTGTTCAAGAAGAAAAACCCGCAGGATGCCTTTGATCCCGATGTGTTTACCATCACGGATACGATTTTGGACCCGCCGCGGTTTACGTTTTTGCCGGCTATCTACCAGGATGCCACGCGTCGCAAGTGGGCCGTGCATCAGCGCGGCGGCGAGCCGAAGATTTTTGACTATGCGGACGTTTTGCAGTGCGAAGTGGCCGAGGCGGGCGATCCGGAGGCCGAGGAAGTGGTCTCAAAACAGGAATTTGCCCAGCGTATCCTGGCAAATCCTGCCAAGGCGGCGAAAATAAACGCTGCCAAGCGTAATATGTGTCTTGGTATGGGCGTTGTTGTGGCGGTTCAGACGGGAAAAGACGAGGTTTCCAAATTAGAGATTCCCGTTATGACCGACGAAGTCAAACGCGATTCAAGTCTATATAAGTCGTATCGGAATGTTGCCGAGAAGATCAAGGCCGAATTTGATGCCATGGGAGGGCTGGTCTAATTTTGGCGGCATACGTTTCTGAATGAGGAGTCTGTGCAATGGCAGGCGAATCTTATGCAATTCCCCCCAAAGATCGTGCTGTTGAGGGAATTCTTTGGTATATCCAGCACCACCAGCTTGCCGGCGGCGATCGCCTGCCGGCCGAGCGCGTGCTGTGCGAAGAGATCGGCGTTTCGCGTACAGCGTTGCGCGCCGGTATCACGCGGCTCATCTCTTGTGGAACGCTCGAGAGCCGTCGCGGATCGGGTACGTATGTGTGTCCTCCCAAGCCGCTGAACATCTTCCAGGAAACGTATAACTTTTCCGATGCTGTGCGGACTGCCGGCCTGCACCCCTCTTCTCGTCTGGTTTCCACCGGGACCATCGAGGCGGATGAGGCGCTTGCCGACAAGCTTGGGGTGTCTGTAGGCGCTCCTTTGCTCCGCATGCAGCGCGTTCGACTTATTGAGGGCGAGCCGGCGTCAATCGAGACGGCTCACGTTAACCTGTCCCTGTGCCCATCGCTTACCGAGCACGATTTTGAGTGCGAGAGCCTTTACGATGTCTTGCTCAAAGAAGGTGGCGTGCGTGTTGAGCATGGACGTGAGCATATCTCCATCTCGCGTTTGAACGCCGAAGAGGCCGAGTTGCTCCAGCAAGAAGAGGGAACGCCGGTGTTCTATGAGAGCACGATCGAATTTGATAAGGACATGCGTTTTGTGGAGCATTGCAAATCGGTGATTTTGCCCACAAAGTTTCGCTTTGCCGATAACGGCGAAAAGAACGGAATGAGAAGCGTGGCAGGTGAACAATGGCTGAAACAGTAGATGCCACCCCGGTTTATATGCGCATTCGACGCCGCATCGAGGAACGTATCGAGCGCGGTATATATCCCACGGGTTCCATGATTCCGTCCGAAAAAGACCTCGCCGAGGAATTTGGTACGACACGCTTGACCATCCGAAGCGCTGTCGATGAGCTGGTTCGGCGCGGGCAGATTCGACGCGTCCGCGGAAAGGGCGCGTTTGTGGCGCAGAAAGTACCCGTTGCCTACGAGCGAACAGGAGGCTTTCGCGAGTCGGTTCGTGCTTCGGGCGGCGAGCCGTCCGTCCGTATCCTCGCGCGTTCCAAGCGTTATGCGGGCCCATATTATGCCAACCTGTTTGGCATTGCCGAGGACGATTTGTTGTATTCGATTCGGCGTTTGAACTGCGTCAACGGCGATCCCGTATCGATTGAGATGGCGTTCATCCCGTGCCGGCTGTTTCCCACAATCGAAGATATTGACGTGTCGGTCTTCAGCTTGTACGAGACCTATGAGATGCTAGGCCGAAAGCCGGTCATGGCTCAGGAGAAGCTCGATATCGAGGCGGTGGGCGCACGCGACGCGGGCTTGCTTGGCTTGGAACAAGGGGATCTTGTTTTGCTTTTGGAATGCGTGAGCTATGACGCGAGCGGTCAGGCTATCGAGTATGTAAAGTCCTTCAATCGTGGCGATGCGGGCGGCTACACCTATACGTACTAGCTGGGGCTTTGCATCGCGCGCGGTAACAGCCGGTCTGTTTGGGCAATTTGACCGACTGTATATACAACCTTACATAGCTCAAAATCGACCGTTCGCCGAAGGGGATAAATTAATCGACAAAGAGGTATCAAAAAGCCGTAACCTGTAACTGTGATTGGTATCAAATACTAATGATTTGTTACGAGGTGAGACGATGAAGATGCTCGATTACGTTCAGCTTGCCCATGTGCGTATGGGAGAGAACCTCGAGCGTTCGTCTGAGCTGGTAGCGCAGCTCGTTGATATTTTCCAGTCCGGTTCTTTTGACGCGCTGCGCATCGTTGCTTCGGGTTCGTCGCGCCATGCTGCGGATTGCGCCCGCGATTACCTGCAAGATGCGCTGCAGATGCAGGTGTCCGTTGTGACGCCCGAGGCCTTCGTCGATTTTGAACACACCTATCCACAGCATGCGCTCAACATCGCCGTCTCGCAGAGCGGCTATTCAACCAATACGATTGCGGCGCTCGATTACATGTGCGCACACGATATGGCTGCAGTTGCGCTCACGGCAAACGTCGAGGCACCCATCAAGGAGCACACTGACATCGTTCTTGACTACGGTGTGGGCGTCGAGTCGGTGGACTTTGTAACTCTGGGCGTCGAGGTTCTCGTTGAGTATCTGGTGCTTTTTGGTATTTACGGCGGTCAGGCGCGCGGAACGGTTGACGCCAAAGGCGTCACCCAGCGTCTTGACGACCTGCGCGAGGCCATCCAGGCCAATGCCGTAATGTGCAAGACCGCCGAGGCATATGTCCAAGACCACATGCTCGAGCTTTCTGAGCACACGCCCGCCATGGTCGTCGGCAACGGCCCCAATTATGGCGTTGCCGAAGAGGCGGCCCTCAAGCTGAGCGAGACCATCAAGATTCCTGCCATGCATCACGAAGGCGAGGAGTTCGTCCACGGTCCCGAGATGCAGATCGTTCCGGGCTATCTGGTGTTTATCGTCGACGATCCGCAGGGGTCGGAGCGTCTTGCGAATATCGCCGATGCGCTATCGAACGTTACGACAAAAACGGTGCTGCTCACGGCCCATCCCAGGGGTAAGGCTCACGAGGTTGCGGTGCCTCAGGTGGCTCCGCTGCTCAGCGCAATTCCCAATTTGGTGTTCTTCCAGACGATTGCGGCAATGATCGCCGAGCGTCTGAAGTCATGGGACGTGCACCCGTATCTTGATGCCGTCTCCAAGCAAATGGAGGTCAAGGCAGAGGGCTACGAAGAATCAGTCAATGCGCTTAAGGCCAAAGCGGCCGAGTGTTACGGAATGTAAGCGGGTTTGATGCCCGTTGGCATGGGGGATGTGAAGACAACCCCAGAAAGGAGAGACAA
>NZ_JBNPOK010000042.1:0-3787 GCF_050315135.1 Collinsella sp. SGI.033 | reverse complement strand
CCAAATTAGCTACCCCCATCGGCTATCTCCCGCAGCCCACAATTCGGTTGAAAAGTGGGCTGCAGTTTCCTCGGGCTTGCCAAAGAGCGGCGGCTGCCGCGCCTCGCCTACTCCCCCAGCAGGGCCTTCTCGGGCGTGATCGGCAGCGAGCGAACCTGGTGGCCGGTGGCGTGCGCCACGGCCGAGGCAACGGCGGCGAGCGGTGTGTTGATGACGACCTCGCCGATCGACTTGGCGCCAAACGGGCCCGTCGGCTCGTAGCTCGGCTCAAAGGCCACACGAATGCTGCCGATATCCAGGCGCGTGGGCAGCTTGTAGCTCATAAAGTTACCGGTGCGCAGGCGGCCGCGTTCGTCGTGCTCGACAATCTCGTAGAGCGCGTGACCGATGCCCTGGGCAATGCCGCCCTCGGCCTGGACGCGCGCGAGCGCCTCGTTGATCACGGTGCCGCAGTCCACAGCCGCCGCATAGTCCACCACAGTCACCTTGCCGGTGGCCTTGTCGACCTCGACCTCGGCAATGCCAGCCATAAACGGCGGAGGCGAAACGGGCAGGCAGGCAGAAGCATGCGAGGTGAGCGCGTCGCCGCCCGCGATGTTCTTGACGCACAGGTTGGCAAAGTCGCGCAGCGTGAGGTAGCGGCCGCACTCGCGAGCGGCGCGCTCGTCAGACAGACGCACGTACTGGCCGTCGAAGACCACGTCGGCGGCGTCCACGTCCCACATCTGGGCGGCCTTGGCGCAGATCTTCTCGCGCAGCTCAGTCGCGGCATTCTTGGCTGCCAGGCCCGTCACGTACGTGCCCGAGCTCGCGTACGAGCCGGCATCGAACGGCGAGACGTCGGTGTCCACGCCGCGCACCACGATAAGCGAGCTCTCCACGCCCAGCTCCTCGGCGGCAATCTGCGCCAGGATCGTGTCGACACCCATGCCGTTATCGGTGGCGCCGGTGCCGATGGTAATGAAGCCGTCCTCCTCCAGGCGCATGTCGATGCCGCCGATATCCACGTTGGAGATGCCCGAGCCCTGCATGGTGAGCGCGCAGCCCAGAGCACGCACGCGGTCGCCCAGGTCCACGGCCAGCGGCTTGTCGCGCCAGCCGATCATGTCCATCGCACGCAGCAGGCAGCGGTCGAGCGCGCAGGCGTTGAGCTTTTCGTTGTAGTACTGCGGCATAATCTCGCCCTCGCGCACGATGTTCTTAAGACGCAGGTCGGCGGGATCCATGTGCAGCATGTCGGCGAGCTCGTTGACGGCGCTCTCCACGGCAAACTGGCCCTGGGTGGCGCCGTAGCCGCGATACGCACCGCCGCGGTTGGTGTTGGTGTAGACGGCGTCCCACCTAAAGCGGCTCGCCTTCACGTGGTTGTAGATGGGCAGGCTCTTGTGACCCGAGAGGCCGATCGTCGTGGTGGCATGCTCGCCATACGCGCCGGCGTTGGACAGCGTGTGCAGGTCGATGGCCGTGATGGTGCCGTCGTTCATGGCGCCCAGCTTGACGGTCATCTGCATCTGGTGACGCGAGTTGCCCGCAGTGATGGTCTCCTCGCGGGTGTAGCAGCAATAGCTCGGACGGCCAGTCTGCTGCGTCACGAACGCCACGAAGATCTCGCAGCAGCCCGTCTGCTTGGAGCCAAAGCCGCCGCCGATGCGCGGCTTAATAACCTGCACCTGCGACTGCGGAATGTCGAGCGACTGCGCGACCATGCGGCGCACATGAAAGGGCACCTGCGTGGAGGTGGTCACCGAGATGCGGCCGAACGCGTCGGTCGTCGCGAAGGCACGGAAGGTCTCCATGGGCGCGGTCTGCGTGGCCTGGCTGGTGTAAGTGCGCTCAAAGACGATGTCGCTCTGGGCGAAGGCCTCGTCCAGGTCGCCAAAATCGCTGGTACCGCTGCACACCAGGTTGCGAGCAACGTCGCCGCCCTGCGGGAACATAAAGGTCACGTCGCCCTCGGGGTGGACCACGATGTCGTTATCGAGCGCCTGGGTAAAGTCGAGCAGGGGCTCGAGCACCTCGTAGTCGACCTTGATGAGCTTGAGTGCCTTGTCGGCGGCCTCCTCGGTCTCGGCGGCGACGATCGCCACCTCCTCGTTTTGGTAGCGCACCAGGTTCTCGAGGATCAGGCGGTCGTAGGGGCTCGGCTGCGGATAGCTCTGGCCGGCGATGGTAAAGCGGCGCTTGGGCACGTCCTCGTAGGTGTAGACGCCCACCACGCCGGGCACCTTCAGGGCGCGCGACGTATCGATGGAGCGGATCTTGGCACGGGCATACGGGCTGCGCTTGAGCTTGACGATAAGGGCGCCGGCGGGCACCAGGTCTCCTGTGTAGACGGGACGCCCCTCGAGCAGGGCCTTCGAGTCCTTCTTGGGCTGCTTATGGGTGATCTGCTTGTACGAGACGCCATCGCAGCTGGTGTCGTTGACCGGAAGCTCGGGCATCTCAAAGCCCACCTGCACACCGGACTCGTTAAGGAAGCGGACGATGGCGCGCAGCTGGCTCTCGTAGCCGCTGCAACGGCAGAGGTTGCCGGCCAGCTGGCGCGAGAGCTCTTCGCGCGTGGCGACGAGGCTCGGGTCCTCCTTGGCGGCGCGGGCAAGCGCCAGCACGTTCATGATGAGGCCGGGGGCGCAAAAACCGCACTGCTCGGCGCCTTCGGCAGCCATTGCGTGGGCGAGCGCCTCGGACTCGGCCTTGAGGCCCTCGAGCGTGGTGACGGAGCGGCCCTCGACGCGCGCAGCGGGAACCGAGCAGCTCAGCACCGGGTCGCCATCGAGCCACACCGTGCACAGGCCGCAGTTAGTAGTCTCGCAGGCGCAGCGCACCGACGCGCAGCCCTGCTCGCGCAGCAGCGCAAAGAGCATGGTGTCGGGGGCAATCTGAACCTTGACCTTGCGGCCGTTGAGCGTAAAGGAAAGATCGATGAGTTTGGCAGCCATTAGCGCACCTCGCTAGAATCGACGCCGGGCACGCGGCGGCAGGAATACTCGTCCGTGGCAAACTTAGGCACTTGCACGCCCTCGAGCTCGCGGGCAAGCGAGGCCGAAAGCTCGATGCCGGCGGCGCGACGCACGGCCTGAATCGCCAGCGGCGCCGAGATGCAACGGCGATAGTCGGCCGAGCCCCACAGGTTGGTGCCGTAGCTCAGCGCGCGTACGGACGCGGCCAGGGCGCGCAGCTCGTCCTCGGAAGGCTGCTCGCTCACCAGGCCGCACGCCTCGCCCTGCAGCAGGGTTGCGCGCAGCGGGCGGGCGCCCACGGTGACATGCCAGCTGTTGTCCCACCAGGCAGCGGTGACGTTTAAGGAGGGGAAGTCGGTCGCGGCCTTGCGCACGGCCTCGTAGCTTGCGCGGTAATCGTGCTTAACGACCACGACGCGCTCGATCACGTCGCGCACGTAACCCATATCCACGAACTCGGCGAGCGACACGCGACCGGCCCCCGTCAGCTCAACGTATGAATCGAGCGCCAAAAAGGCCGAGAGCACGTCCGAGAAACCAAAGCGACCGTAGATGCTGCCGCCCACCGTGGCGGTGTTGCGCAGCTGCACGCCCACGATATCGTGGACGGCGAACTCAAAGACATGGTTGACGAGCGCGTTGAGCTCGGCATGGCGCTCGAGCTGTCGCAGGGTGCACATGGCACCGATGCGAAACTCGGTCTCGGTCTCCTCGATCTGATCGAGTCCGCAGGCCGAAAGGTCAATCGCCGTCGCCACGCGACGCGAACCCAGGCGCATCCAGATGCCGCCGCCCACAATCTTGTTGTTGCGGTTCTTCTGTAAGAG
>NZ_JBNPOK010000041.1:0-3958 GCF_050315135.1 Collinsella sp. SGI.033 | reverse complement strand
CGCTCGGGGTAAACCTTTACCGCCCGCCTATATTTGTCGAAATTACACTTGACGGCGGGGTACAATAAACCCGCATGCGGATTTCCGTTGCGGGCGCTTCCCATCATCGGGGCGTGCCCGGGAGCATCCGGCATGCGGCCTTTGCGGCGCTCGATCATGTGCAAGACGGGTAGCTGGGCCTGTGGAGCGCGTGCAGCCTCCTCGCCTCGGCATGCCTTCTCTCCACGCCATGTATCTGCTGCTGAGTCCGCCTGTCAGATGACTGGAAGCAACAGCGAAAATCCCATCACGCCAACATCCCGGTAATCGCCGGGGCCTGTATACCTATATGAGAGGAGAGGGGTATATGGCGCGTAAGTTTAAGTCTATGGACGGCAACGAGGCGGCCGCATATGTTTCGTATGCGTACACCGAGGTAGCGGGAATTTATCCCATTACGCCGTCCAGCCCGATGGCCGACCATGTCGACCAGTGGGCGGCCCAGGGTCGCAAGAACATCTTTGGCACCCCGGTCAAGGTCGTCGAGATGGAGTCCGAGGCGGGTGCAGCCGGTACCGTTCACGGTTCGCTGGGCGCCGGTGCTCTGACCACCACCTACACGGCTTCTCAGGGCCTGCTCCTGATGATCCCGAACATGTACAAGATCGCGGGCGAGCAGCTCCCGGGCGTCTTCCACGTCTCCGCGCGTTGCGTCGCTTCCCACGCCCTGAACATCTTTGGCGATCACTCCGACGTCATGGCCTGCCGCCAGACCGGTTTCGCCATGCTCGCCGAGGGCAACGTCCAGGAGGTCATGGACCTCTCGCCGGTGGCTCACCTTGCCGCCATCGAGGGTAAGACCCCGTTCCTCAACTTCTTCGACGGCTTCCGCACCAGCCACGAGATCCAGAAGGTCGCCATGTGGGACTACAAGGATCTTGCCGAGATGTGCGACATGGACGCCGTCCAGGCTTTCCGCGATCACGCGCTCAACCCTGAGCACCCGCACACCCGCGGCAGCCATGAGAACGGCGACATCTTCTTCCAGAACCGCGAGGCCTGCAATAAGGTCTACGACGAGCTCCCTGCCGTCGTCGAGGGCTACATGAAGAAGATCAACGAGAAGCTCGGCACCGATTACGGCCTGTTCAACTACTACGGCGCTCCCGATGCCGATCGCGTCGTCGTGTGCATGGGCTCCTTCTGCGACGTGCTCGAGGAAGTCATCGACTACCTCAACGCTCACGGTGAGAAGGTCGGCCTGGTCAAGGTTCGCCTGTTCCGTCCGTTCTCCATCAAGCACTTCGTGGACGTTCTCCCCGAGACCGTCAAGAAGATCGCCGTCATGGACCGCACCAAGGAGCCGGGTTCCATCGGCGAGCCGCTCTACCAGGACGTCGTCTCCGCTCTCTACGAGGCCGGCAAGACGGGTATCAAGGTCGTCGGCGGCCGTTACGGCCTGGGCAGCAAGGACACGCCTCCCGCGTCCGCGTTTGCCGTCTTCGAGGAGCTCAAGAAGGACGAGCCCAAGCGCGAGTTCACCATCGGCATTGTCGATGACGTGACCAACCTGAGCCTGCCCGAGGCCGAGGATGCGCCCAACACCGCAGCTCCCGGCACCATCGAGTGCAAGTTCTGGGGTCTGGGTGGCGACGGTACCGTCGGCGCCAACAAGAACTCGATTAAGATCATCGGCGACCACACCGACAAGTACGTTCAGGCCTACTTCCAGTACGACTCCAAGAAGACCGGCGGCGTTACCGTCTCGCACCTGCGCTTTGGTGATTCCCCGATCCGCTCGCCGTACTACGTGACCAAGGCCGACTTTGTCGCTTGCCACAACCCCAGCTACATCGTCAAGGGCTTCAAGATGGTCCGCGACGTCAAGCCTGGCGGCACCTTCCTGGTCAACTGCCAGTGGAGCGACGAGGAGTTCGCCGAGCACATGTCCGCCGTGGCCAAGCGCTACATCGCGAACAACAACATCAACGTCTACCTGATCGACGCTATCGACCTGGCCGCCAAGGTTGGCATGGGCAAGCGCACCAACACGGTGCTCCAGTCCGCCTTCTTCGCGCTGGCCAAGGTCCTGCCCGCCGAGGACGCCCTGCAGTACATGAAGGACGCGGCTACCAAGTCCTACATGAAGAAGGGCCAGGCCATCGTCGACGCCAACCACAAGGCCATCGATGCCGGCGCTACCGCCTTCCGTAAGTTCGAGGTTCCGGCCGACTGGGCTACCGCCGAGGACGCCGCTCCTGTCGAGCTTTCCGAGGAGACCAAGTCCGCTATCGCCCAGCAGGTCAAGAACCTGCTCGAGCCCATCGATCGCATGGATGGCGACAGCCTGCCCGTTTCCGCCTTCGTCGATTGCGCCGACGGCCAGTTTGAGCTGGGCGCCTCCGCATACGAGAAGCGCGGCGTCGCCGTGGTCGTTCCTCACTGGGACGAGACCAAGTGCATCCAGTGCAACCAGTGCGCCTATGTGTGCCCGCATGCCACCATCCGTCCGTTCGCGATGACCGAGGACGAGGCTGCTGCCGCGCCCGAGGCTACCCGTACGCTCGACGCCATGGGTCCCAAGGCCAAGGGCATGAAGTTCACCATGGCCGTGTCCCCGCTCGACTGCATGGGCTGCACCAACTGCGTCAAGGTCTGCCCCAAGGGCGCCCTCGAGATGGCTCCCGCCGAGCAGGAGATGGATCAGCAGCCCGTTTGGGACTACATGGTCAAGAACGTCTCCGAGAAGAAGGAGCTCATCGCGGCCAACGTCAAGGGCAGCCAGTTTAAGCAGCCCTACCTGGAGTTCTCCGGCTCCTGCGCCGGCTGCGCCGAGACCGCTTATGCACGTCTGGTGACCCAGGTCGCCGGCGACCGCATGTTCATCTCCAACGCCACCGGCTGCTCCTCCATTTGGGGCAACCCCGCTGCCACCGCTCCTTACTGCAAGGACAAGGACGGTCACGGCCCGGCGTGGAACAACTCCCTGTTCGAGGACAATGCTGAGCACGGTCTGGGCATGGCCATCGGTTACGAGGCCGTCCAGAATAAGCTGATCGCCGCCACCCAGGAGCTCATCGCCGCTGACGGTCCGTCCGACGAGCTCAAGGCCGCCGGTCAGGCTTGGATCGACTCCGTCAACGACGTCGAGGCCTCCAAGACTGCTGCTGCCGCCTACGTTGCCGAGCTCGAGAAGTGCGGCTGCGACGCTTCCAAGGCGATCCTCGCCGACAAGGCTTACCTCACCAAGAAGTCCTTCTGGATCTTCGGTGGCGACGGTTGGGCCTACGACATCGGCTTCGGTGGTCTGGACCACGTCCTGGCTTCTGGCCACAACGTCAACGTCTTCGTCTTCGACACCGAGGTCTACTCCAACACCGGCGGTCAGGCCTCCAAGGCTTCGAACCTGGGCCAGGTTGCTCAGTTCGCCGCTGCCGGCAAGGTGACCAAGAAGAAGTCTCTGGCCGAGATCGCTATGAGCTATGGTTACGTCTACGTGGCGCAGGTCGCCATGGGCGCCAACCCGGCTCAGACTCTCAAGGCCATCCACGAGGCCGAGGCCTACGACGGCCCGTCCCTCATCATCGGCTACAGCCCCTGCGAGATGCACTCCATCAAGAAGGGCGGCATGCAGAACTGCCAGGCCGAGATGAAGAAGGCTGTCGAGTGCGGTTACTGGAACCTCTTCCGCTTCAACCCCGAGGCTGCTGCCGGCAAGAAGTTCTCGCTCGATTCCAAGGAGCCCGCGGGCGGCTATCAGGAGTTCCTGATGAACGAGGCCCGTTACGCTTCGCTGACGCGTTCCTTCCCCGAGCGCGCCGAGGAGCTCTTCAAGGAGAACGAGCAGGCCGCTATGGACCGCTACGCTCACCTGCTGAAGCTCAAGACGGTGTACAACGAGGCCTAGGTCTCCCACCGCAGGATCTGAGGGCTAACCTTCGCGGACGTCCTCGGACATGAAAGAACCCCCGCTGCGCAC
>NZ_JBNPOK010000040.1:0-4590 GCF_050315135.1 Collinsella sp. SGI.033 | reverse complement strand
CGCCGATTCTGGGATACAGTTTCCCGCTGCTGATCGATGCGACCTTTAGAGAACGTCCCCAATGACTAGGTGAATAGCAAAAGCCCCGCAGTCGGAGCGGACTGCGGGGCTCATGAAGAGAGGCTAGTTTGTGGGCGCTTTGCCTGGCGCCCACAAGAGAGGCAACAGAGTAGAGGCTACTCGTGGATGCGGGTACCGGAGAGGCCGGCCATGGTCTCGGCGGCCTTGTCCAGGGCGCCGATGATGCAGGTGCGGCCCTTGCGGGAACGGGCGAACTTGATGGCAGCGCGGACCTTGGGCTCCATGGAACCCTTACCGAACTGGCCCTCGTCGGCCAGGCGCTCGGCCTCGTCGGCGGTGAGGTCCTCGAGCTCCTCCTGGTTGGGCTTGCCAAAGTTGATGGCGACATGCTCAACGGCGGTCAGCAGGAACAGGACGTCGGCGTCGCAGTCCTCGGCCAGCAGCTCGCCGCCCAGGTCCTTGTCGATGACGGCGGGAACGCCCTTGTAGCAACCCTTGTTCTCGTAGTCGCGGACGACGGGAATGCCGCCGCCACCGCAGGCGATGACGATGAACTCGTTGTCGAGCAGGTTGAGGATGGAGTCGGCCTCGACGATCTTCTTGGGATCGGGGGAGGCGACGACGCGGCGCCAGCCGCGGCCGGAATCCTCGACGAAGACCTTGGAGGGATCCTCGGCCATGAACTCCTTGGCCTGCTCCTCGGTGTAGAAGGGGCCGATCGGCTTGGTTGGGTTCTTGAACGCGGGATCATCCGGATCGCACTCGATCTGGGTGACGACGGTGGCGGCGTGCCAACGCTTATAGCGCTTGTGCATCTCGCGACCGATGCCCTGCTGCAGGTGATAACCAATGTAGCCCTGGGACATGGCGCCGCACTCGGGCAGCGGCATCTCGGGGGTGCCGATGGCGTCGTGGGCGGCAGCGAAGGCATTCTGGATCATGCCGACCTGCGGGCCGTTGCCGTGGGTGATGATGATCTCGTTACCCTGCTCGATGAGACCAAGGAGTGCGTGGGCGGTGTTGCTCACGGCCTCGATCTGCTCGACGGGGTTGTTGCCGAGGGCGTTGCCGCCAAGGGCGACGACAATACGATCGGGCTTGCCAAGAGGCTTAGACATTGCTGGAATCCTTTCTGTAAAAGGCCTACATCCCATTAATAACCCACGTCCGTGCAATACGCGAGTTTATTAAGGTTTATATTCTCTTTATCGCTCATTTTATTCATTTTGAAAACAGTTGAACGGTGAACGGTCGTTTTTACCCGTTCAGCGTAAAGATGCCCAGCTCAAGCATATCTAAGCTATTTACGTGCGACTTTATTTTGATAGAGCAGGGATTAGACCAGATTATGCAGACTATATCTTTGCTAAACACAAAACAGACAGCGCAATATCTTACTCGCACTATACGAGATTCTATGCACTAATTGGACGAGTATGCAGCCCTGCAATAACATGGCGTTTTTCATCCAACTTAAGGAATAGACAAGTGTTCATACCGCGCGTCGGCCGGTAGCCGGCGAGCCGTCTCGTCGATTGCCGCTTCCAGAAATTCAAAAACTGATATTGCGCGCGCAATTGCGGCATGGTACTTTAGCGAGGAACAGCACGGGCTGGGGCGACAGAGATCTGTCGTGAAGTTTGGGTTCGGCGACCCCGCTGCTGTCTTCTCCTTATCCGCCAGCGAACCCCTTGAGCGACGGATTGAGGAGGTCCTTACTATGACAAAAATGCTCAAGATCACGCTAAATGGCGAGACGTTTCTCGCCGACATGCTCTGGGACAAGGCTCCCGAGGCATGCAAGCTGTTCGAATCGTCCTGTCCGGTCGAGTCACGTATCTTTTCGGCCAAGATCTGCGATGCCGAGGTAACCTATCCCGTATCGGGCCCCATCGCCAATTACGAGCACATCGAGAACCCCGTCTTTCACGAGCCGGCGGGCGCCGTGAGCTGGTATGGTGGCTGGTCGTCAATTTGCATCTTCTTTGACGTGTGCGAGCCCTTTGGCACCTGCAGCATGTTCGCCCGCATCTGCGAAGCCGACCGCGAGCGTTTTGCCGCCGCCTGCCGCAATGTCTGGGACAACCAGGGCATGTACATTAAAAACGAAATCGTCGAGATCGAAACGGAGGCCTCAAGATGATGGATATCAACACCCTGCTCACACTCGACCTTGCCGAGTACACCACTGCACTTGAGGCCCTCGCCGACCAAATGATGCTCGAAGAACCCTGTGACATCGACTACATGCGCCGCCGCAAGCTCGACACCGGCCGCGAATTCGCCGTCTGGAACTTCACCGTCGGCTACTGTATGAACGCCGCCGACGCTCTCTCCCTCCTGCGAGCCCAGGCCAACGAAAACGCCAACGACGGCACCGCCGACCTCGCAACGATCAACAACAGCGCCGCGCGCCTGTGCGACTGGTTCTCGGGCGCCTTTGACGTCACCGGCAAAATGGATGACACTACGGCAATCCTCGCCCACAGCCGCGACCTCTACGCCCAGGTAGAGACTCACGAACAGTTCGCGGCCCTCACCCGTGCCACTGAGCGCTATCTGGTCCAGCTCCAATTTTGGGTCGACCGCCAGATTCCCTGGCCGGCTATTAGCGACCTCGTCCACGGCTACCGCCTACGCACAGAGAGCGGCGAGACAAGGTAAAAACAGCCAGGTAGCACCAACATAGTCCCACCACGGGACCCAAAGTAAGAATCAGAGGGCTGGAGACGCACGCAACAGCGTCCCCAGCCCCTTCGCAAAGTAGAGCGCTGTTTCAGTGGCTTTGAGACCTTATCGGACCTTTGCTATCTTCCAATTTTTGTATATTTACGACGTTATTATCTGCCAATTTTTGTATGATTTTAGGCGATTCTATCTGTCAATTTTTGTCATTTGGGGGTTTAATGCTACGCCGTAAGGTCACTGATAGGCTTTTGAGCTGGAAGAATAACTCCAATAAGGCATTACTTGTTACTGGTGCGCGTCAGATCGGCAAGAGCTATGCGATTCGCGCGTTTGGAAAAAGCAACTACGCTTCGTATTTTGAGGTCAATTTACTACTCGATATCGAAGCAAGGAATGCACTTGTTGGCGCAAAGAACTCCGTTGACTTTATCAACCGCGTAGCCCTTCTTGCGGATGCGCCGCTTGTTGAGGGCGAGACGCTTGTCTTTGTCGATGAGATTCAGGAGTATCCGCAGATCGTTACACTCATGAAGGCGTTGGTCGAGGATGGGCGCTTTAGCTATGTCTTCTCGGGGTCTATGCTTGGGACTGAGTTTAAGGGGATCTCTTCTTTTCCGGTGGGGTATGTAGAGCACATTGTTATGCGCCCGATGGATTTTGAAGAGTTTTGTTGGGCAAACAGCGTTAGCGAGAATGTGCTTGCAGGCATTCGCAGCTGCCTTGTCGAGAAACATCCTGTCGAAAACTATATTCATGAGGCGATGCTCAAGAACTATAGAGCTTATATCGTTTGCGGCGGCATGCCGGAGGTCGTTCAGAATTATATTGATTCGGGTTATTCGCTCGTGAGCACACGTGAGCTTCAAACTCAGTTGGTCGATCAGTACAAAAGCGATATCTCAAAATATGCATCGACTCGAGCGTTTAACGTTCGGTCGATTTTTGAGCAAATTCCCGTTCAGCTTGAGGCGGAGTCTCATCGCTTTGTTGTTTCGTCTCTGGGTGAGGGAGCTCGCCTTAAAAAATATGAGCAGGATTTCCTGTGGCTTGTTAACGCAGGTGTTGGATTGATGGTCGCCAGGGTGACGGAGCCACGGAGTCCTCTCAAGAGGACGGAGAAAACGACAGCCTTCAAACTATACGAGTCTGATACAGGCATGCTCGCATCGCGATACCCCGGTAGCACTGCACGCGCTGTCTATCTTGATATGAAAACTCCCAACCTTGGTGGTCTCTATGAGAACGTGGTCGCGCAGGAACTCGTTGCCCTCGGGGCGGATGCATGGTACTACCAAACGCGTGAGGTCGGTGAAGTTGACTTTGTGATCGAAGGCGCCCACGGGCATGTTGTCCCAATCGAGGTCAAATCGGGCAAGAAAGTTCGAGCGCATGCGGCCCTCGATCGTCTGATGAGTGTAGGCGAGTACAAAATTCCCGAGGCCGTTGTACTGAGCCACGAGAATCTCAGCAAAGAGGGCAAGGTTCTGTACGTTCCAATCTACATGACGTTTTGTCTCGATGAGTTTATGGAAAAGGATGACCCCAATAACGATTTCTCGTTCGCACCCATATCTCTCTAGCCATTTGAATCCGCAATCCAGCCCCGCCCACGCATCAATGCATTTCCCAAGGTGCTGCGCGTTTCGCGGCAAAGCCGCGAAAAAGCAAAGGGATAAGAAGCGGCAACAGCCAAATCCTCCATCCATCCCCAAAGTAGCGCGACTTTCGCGGCAAAGCCGCGAAACAGCGAAAGGGGCAAAAGGCCCCCTCAGCCACGTCCTTCATTCAGCCCCACAATCCGAGGACGTAGTCGTAGCAGGATCTGGGGGCTAACCTTCGCGGACATTCCGCAGGACGAAAGAACCCCCGCCGCACGTAGTG
>NZ_JBNPOK010000039.1:0-4830 GCF_050315135.1 Collinsella sp. SGI.033 | reverse complement strand
CCTTGCACCTGCCGTCTATCGACCAGGTAGTCTACCTGGGCCCTTACCGGAAGGAGAACTAATCCCTGGAACGGCTTCCCGCTTAGATGCCTTCAGCGGTTATCCGCGCCGCACGCGGCTACCCGGCCGTGCCGTTGGTCGACAACCGGTTCACCGGAGGTGCGTCCACCCCGGTCCTCTCGTACTGGGGGCAGCCTCCATCGATTCTCCTGCGCCCACGGAGGATAGGGACCGAACTGTCTCACGACGTTCTGAACCCAGCTCGCGTACCGCTTTAAACGGCGAACAGCCGTACCCTTGGGACCTGCTCCAGCCCCAGGATGCGATGAGCCGACATCGAGGTGCCAAACCTTGCCGTCGATGTGGACTCTTGGGCAAGATCAGCCTGTTATCCCCGGAGTACCTTTTATCCGTTGAGCGACGGCCCACCCACTCGGGGCCGCCGGATCACTAGAGCCTGCTTTCGCACCTGCTCGGCTTGTGGGCCTCGCAGTCAAGCCCGCTTGTACTCTTGCATTCAAAAGGACGGTTGCCGACCGTCCCGAGCGGACCTTCGCGCGCCTCCGTTACCCTTTAGGAGGCGACCGCCCCAGTCAAACTGCCCGCCTGGCACGGTCCCCGAGCCGGTTGACGGCCTCGGGTTAGGACGCCGGTCGCGCGAGGGCAGTATTCCAAGGGCGGCTCCCCGGGGGCTGGCGCCTCCGGATCTTCGCCTCCTGCCTATCCTCTACACGCGGGACCAGCGGCCAATGCCAAGCTGCAGTGAAGGTTCACGGGGTCTTTCCGTCCTTCCGCGGGTAAGTCGCATCTTCACGACCAGTGCAATTTCACCGGGTCCATGGTCGAGACAGCGCCCAAGTCGTTGCGCCTTTCGTGCAGGTCGGAACTTACCCGACAAGGAATTTCGCTACCTTAGGACCGTTATAGTTACGGCCGCCGTTTACCGGGGCTTGGCTTCGGGGCTTCGCCGAGACGGCTAACTCCTCCGCGTGACCTTCCGGCACCGGGCAGGCGTCAGACCCTATACGTCGCCTTGCGGCTTCTGCAGAGTCCTGTGTTTTTGGTAAACAGTCGCTTGGGCCTCTCCACTGCGGCCCGCCTCCGCTCCCGGAGCAAGTCCGTTCACGTACGCGCGGGCACCCCTTCTCCCGAAGTTACGGGGCCATTGTGCCGAGTTCCTTGACCATGGTTGACCCGATCGCCTCGGTATGTTCTACCCACCCACCTGTGTCGGTTTGCGGTACGGGCGCGCACGCGCCTGCCTAGGGGTTTTTCTAGGGACCTCGGGCTCACTCGCTTCGCTTAAGTGCTTCGTCCGGAGCCTCGCCCTCGATGCGGACCGGATTTCCCTGGTCCGCGGGCCGCGCTCCATCACGGGGACGTCCAGAACCCCGCCGAGCCACCCCCATCCGTCGCCCCGTCGGTCGTAGCGCCGCGTGCGCGGTGCAGGAATGTCTGCCTGCTGCGCGTCGGCTACGCCTCCCGGCCTCGCCTTAGCCCCCGACTGACCCTGGGAGGATTAGCCTTGCCCAGGAAACCTCGGGTTCACGGCGGACGAGTTACTCTCTCGTCTCTCGCTACTCATGCCAGCATTCTCACTCCCATGCGCTCCACCGTCGGTCGCCCTCCGGCTTCTCCGCCCATGGGAAGCTCCCCTACCGATTCTATAGATAAAATCCCGCCGCTTCGGTGTCCAGCTTAGCCCCGTGTATTGTCGGCGCATGTCCACTCGACCAGTGAGCTGTTACGCACTCTTTGAATGCATGGCTGCTTCTAAGCCAACATCCTGGTTGTCTGGGCGGACGCACATCCTTTGCCACTCGGCTGGAACTTGGGGACCTTAGCGGGCGGTCCGGGCTGTTTCCCTCTCGAGCACACAGCTTAGCCCACATGCTCTGACTGCCGCGCTCTGGGCCGCCGGCATTCGGAGTTCGGTTGGATTCGGTAGGCGGCGAAGCCCCCTCGTCCATCCGGTGCTCTACCTCCGGCGGTGAACGCGCGACGCTAGCCCTAAAGCTATTTCGGGGAGAACGAGATATCTCCGGGTTTGATTGGCCTTTCACCCCTATCCGCAGGTCATCGCCGCCGTTTTCAACCGACGTGCGTTCGGCCCTCCACGGGGTCTTACCCCCGCTTCAGCCTGCCCACGGATAGCTCACCCGGCTTCGCGTCCGCGGCGCGGGACTCAAGTCGCCCTGTTAAGGCTCGCTTTCGCTCCGGCTCCCTTTCGGTTAACCTCGCCCCGCGCCAGCGACTCGCTGGCTCATTCTACAAAAGGCACGCCGTCACACCGTAAAGGTGCTCCGACTGCTCGTGGGCGCACGGTTTCAGGTACTGTTTCACTCCCCTCCCGGGGTGCTTTTCACCTTTCCCTCACGGTACTGGTGCGCTATCGGTCACAGGGTAGTACTCAGGCTTGGATGGTGGTCCACCCAGGTTCGGACCGGGTTTCACGTGCCCGGCCCTACTCAGGGACCGCGTCGCGCCGTCCGGTCTGGGTTCGCGTACGGGGCTGTCACCCGCTGCGGCCGGCCCTCCCATGCCGTTCCGCTCCCCAGCCGGACCTGCGCCCGGGGGCGGCAGCCCCCGGATGCGCGGCCCTGCAACCCCGCCGGCGGAACCCCTGCCGGGTACGCCCGCTCGACGGTTTGGCCATCGGTCCCCTTTCGCTCGCCGCTACTCGGGGAGTCTCGAGATTGATTTCCTCTCCTCCGGGTACTTAGATGTTTCAGTTCCCCGGGTTGTCCTCCCCGGCCCTATGCGTTCAGGCCGGGGATATGCACACTGCTGTGCATGGGTTCGCCCATTCGGAGACCCCCGGGTCGAAGGATGTGTGCTCCTCGCCGGGGATTATCGCAGCTTGCCGCGTCCTTCATCGGCTCCCTGTGCCAAGGCATCCGCCGTGCGCCCGTGGTATCTTGCGGGACCGCTCCGGGCCCGCGGGATATCCACGTGTCGCTAATGAAAATTAATCGATATCATGAATAGCGCTCTCATGTCGCAATTCGGGTATCTCATACCGCGGCACAGCGTGTTCCACTGTGCTCGCGATCAGATGCTCCTCACTCATCAATGAGTGAATTCCTCTTGTTTGGATCGGATGAATGATTGCTATCATTCTCTATTTAATCGCAGAAAAGAATCGAGTCTGGAAGAGGATACTCTTCCATCTCTCTCCTATCGCTATGCGGCTCTCAAGGTACGCGGGTGCGACCCCGGGGACCGGGTGCTGCGGGGACGTATCCTGGCCAGACATCCACCGGACGGGCTCCTGCCCTCCATTCGAGTTAAAGTTTGTCTCTCTAAGAATGTATCTCCCTAGAAAGGAGGTGATCCAGCCGCACCTTCCGGTACGGCTACCTTGTTACGACTTCACCCCCCTCACCCTCCACACCTTCGGCGCCTCCCCCCTCTCGGTTGGGCCGGCGACTTCGGGTGCAGACGACTCGGGTGGTGTGACGGGCGGTGTGTACAAGGCCCGGGAACGCATTCACCGCGGCATGCTGATCCGCGATTACTAGCAACTCCGACTTCATGGGGGCGGGTTGCAGCCCCCAATCCGAACTGGGGCCGGCTTTCCGGGATCCGCTCCCCCTCGCGGGGTGGCATCCCTCTGTACCGGCCATTGTAGCACGTGTGCAGCCCAGGGCATAAGGGGCATGATGACTTGACGTCGTCCCCGCCCTCCTCCGCCTTGACGGCGGCGGTCCCGCGTGGGTTCCCGGCATCACCCGATGGCAACACGCGGCGGGGGTTGCGCTCGTTGCGGGACTTAACCCAACATCTCACGACACGAGCTGACGACAGCCATGCACCACCTGTATGGGCTCCTCTCGGCCACGGGGTCTCCCCCGCTTCACCCATATGTCAAGCCCTGGTAAGGTTCTTCGCGTTGCTTCGAATTAAGCCACATGCTCCGCTGCTTGTGCGGGCCCCCGTCAATTCCTTTGAGTTTTAGCCTTGCGGCCGTACTCCCCAGGCGGGACGCTTAATGCGTTGGCTGCGGCACGGGGGGATCGTCCCCCCACACCTAGCGTCCATCGTTTACGGCTGGGACTACCAGGGTATCTAATCCTGTTCGCTCCCCCAGCTTTCGCGCCTCAGCGTCGGTCTCGGCCCAGAGGGCCGCCTTCGCCACCGGTGTTCCACCCGATATCTGCGCATTCCACCGCTACACCGGGTGTTCCACCCTCCCCTACCGGACCCAAGCCGCGGAGGTTCCGGGGGCTTCGGGGGGTTGAGCCCCCCGCTTCGACCCCCGGCCTGCCGGGCCGCCTACGCGCGCTTTACGCCCAATGAATCCGGATAACGCTCGCCCCCTACGTATTACCGCGGCTGCTGGCACGTAGTTAGCCGGGGCTTCTTCTGCAGGTACAGTCTCGTCTCTTCCCTGCTGAAAGCGGTTTACGACCCGAAGGCCTCCGTCCCGCACGCGGCGTCGCTGCGTCAGGGTTGCCCCCATTGCGCAAGATTCCCCACTGCTGCCTCCCGTAGGAGTCTGGGCCGTGTCTCAGTCCCAATCTGGCCGGTCGGTCTCTCAACCCGGCTACCCGTTGTCGGCACGGTGGGCCGTCACCCCGCCGTCTACCTGATGGGCCGCGGAGCCATCCCCTCCCGTCGGGGCTTTAGCCCGGGCGCCATGCGGCACCCGGGGGTATCCGGTATTACCCGTCCTTTCGGGCGGCTATCCCGGGGGAGGGGGCAGGTTCTCCACGTGTTACTCAGCCGTTCGCCACTCGCTTCTATCCGAAGATAGGTGCCGTTCGACTTGCATGTGTTAGGCGCGCCGCCAGCGTTCATCCTGAGCCAGGATCGAACTCTCCGTCCAAA
>NZ_JBNPOK010000038.1:0-5520 GCF_050315135.1 Collinsella sp. SGI.033 | reverse complement strand
GTGTCAACGATGGGACACAGTTTCCGCCAGAAGGCTCAACCGGAAACTGTGCCCCATTATTTTGCCGAATTCTGGGCCGCGCTTTCCCAGAGGACCACCTTTGGGAAAGCGCGGCCCATTCTGGACGCAGATCCCGGGACGCACTTTCCGCGACGTCCGGTCACCCTATGCCCTCGCAACGCCCGCGCAAAAAAACGAGGGAAGGCACGCGTCCTTCCCTCATTAGAGACAATATGCAGCCGCTCGCCTACATCAAGCGCAGGCTGACGTCCTTGAGCTGGGCGCCGGAAACGGCACTCGGGGCGCCCGACATGAGGTCGGAGCCGCTGGCCGTCTTGGGGAACGCCATGACGTCGCGGATAGAATCGGAGCCGGTAAGCAGCATGCACACGCGGTCCAGACCCAGGGCAAAACCGCCCATCGGGGGCGCACCAAACTTGAGCGCCTCCATGAGGAAGCCAAACTGCGACTCGGCGCGCTCCTCGGTAAAGCCCAGGAGCTTGAGCATGGACATCTGCATCTCGGCGTTATGGATGCGCATGCCACCGCCGCCGGCCTCAAAACCGTCCATGACAAAGTCGTAGGTGCAGGAACCGGCAGCCAACGGGTCGGCCTCGATCTTGGCGATGTCGGTCTCGGTCGGCAGAGTGAACGGCTGGTGCTCGGCTGCATAGGCCTTGCGGTCCTCATCCCAGTGGAACAGCGGGAAGTTGACGACCCACAGGAAGTCGTGACCCTCGCGTTTGATCTCGAGTGCGTTGGCCATGTGAGAACGCATGCCGCCCAGGATCTCGTCAGAGAGCAGGCGCGGGCCGGCGGCGAACATCACGAGGTCGCCAGGCTCGACGTTCATGCGCTCGCGCAGAGCCGCCATCTCCTCGTCCGAGAAGAACTTGACGATGGGGCTGTTGATGGAGCCGTCCTCGCGGAAAGCGATCCAGGCCAGACCCTTGGCGCCAAACGTGGAGGCCACGCCGGCGAGCTTATCGATCTTGGCACGTGCCCAGGCACCGGCGCCCTTGGCGTTGATGGCCTTGACGACAGAGCCCTCCTCGTTTGCGGCAGTCGCAAAGACCTTGAACTTGGAGTTGGCAAAGATGTCGGTCAGATCGACCAGATGCATGCCATAGCGGGTATCGGGCTTGTCGGAGCCATAGGTGTCCATGGCCTCCCAGTAGTCCATGCGACGCAGCGGCGTGGGCATCTCGACACCCATGCGACCGAAAGCATCAGCCAGGACCTCTTCGAGTGCGCTCATGACGTCGTTCTGGTCCACGAAGGACATCTCGATATCGACCTGGGTGAACTCGGGCTGACGGTCGGCACGCAAGTCCTCGTCGCGGAAGCACTTGGCAACCTGGTAGTAGCGCTCGACGCCACCGACCATGAGCAGCTGCTTTAGGAGCTGCGGGGACTGCGGCAGGGCGTAGAAGTTACCCGGCTGAATACGGCTGGGAACGATGAAGTCTCGAGCGCCCTCGGGCGTGGACTTGAACAGGGAGGGCGTCTCGACCTCCATGAACTCACGGTTGTGAAGCGCCTCGCGAATGGCAAAGGTGAAGTCGGAGCGCAGCTTGAGGTTGGCCATCATCTCGGGACGACGGAGGTCCAGATAGCGATAGCGCAGACGGGTGTCCTCGCTGGTCTCGATGCCGTCCTCGATCTGGAACGGCGGGGTGACGGAGGTGTTGAGCACCTCGGCGTGGTCGGTCAGGACCTCGATCTCGCCGGTCGCGAGCTTGGCGTTGGTGGTTTCCTCGCCACGGGCACGCACGACGCCGTGAATCTTGATGGGCCACTCGGGACGCATGGTCTCGGCGATCTTAAAGGCATCGCCGTCGGAGTGCTCGGGATCGAAGGTAAGCTGCGTGATGCCCTCGCGGTCGCGAAGGTCGCAGAAAATAAGGCCGCCGTGGTCGCGGCGACGGCTCACCCAACCGGTAAGGGTAACCTCTTCGCCCACGTTCTCGCGGCGAAGCTCGCCGCAGGTACGGGTGTGCATGGAATGCTCGTCGATGGGACGGGTCTGGCTCATACCAGTGATCCTCCTTTATGGATCTGTGCCGCCCCGTGTCGTTCCGGGCGGCGTCGTACAGATTTGCCCAGCCTGCGTAAACCGCGCAGCCGGACATGGCGTTCTATCTTATCGCACCCGCGCCGATGTACCGCGAAAAAGTGGCTCCCGCTCAAAGACTTGACGGAGACGAAACAATTGACGCGGCCTGGCCGTCGCCAAGGCGCGCCGCGTGCGACAATGTGCCTACAATACAACTGCACTCGGAAAGGCCCACCATGACTGCACGCCTCATCGTTATGGATATCGATTCCACGCTCATCAACCAGGAGGTCATCGACCTGTTGGGCGAGGAGGCAGGCGTGGGCGGGCAAGTTGCGCGGATCACCGAACGCGCCATGCGCGGCGAGCTCGACTTTAAGCAGGCGCTCGAGGAGCGCGTGGGGCTGCTTGCCGGCCTGGACGAGAGCGTTTTCGAGCGCACCTTTGAGCGCGTGACGTTTACCCCTGGCGCACTGGAGCTTGTGCGCTCGGCGCACAGCAAGGGCTGGAAGGTCGGCGTGGTAAGCGGCGGCTTCCACGAGGTCGCCGACAAGATCGTAGCTGCCGCGGGCATCGATTTTTGCCTGGCCAACCGCCTGGAGGTCGTAGACGGCAAGCTCACGGGCAAGCTGGCGGCAGACATTGTGACCAAGGAATCCAAGCTTATCCAGCTACTGGATTGGGCGGTTGAGTGCGGTGTCGATATGGCCCATACCGTGGCGATCGGCGACGGTGCCAACGACATCCCCATGATTCAGGCCGCGGGCACGGGCATCGCATTTTGCGCCAAGCCCAAGACGCGCGAGGCCGCCCCGTTTGCCATCGACGAGCGCAACCTGATGCTCGCCATGGATATCATCCTGTGTGACTAGCCGATCCATCTAACAACAGAATCAAATCCCCTATATCTAGTTTCCGAACAATTTTGTCTTAGTGTTCGGAAACATACCCTTTGAGTGCTAGACTTTGCGCCGTCGAAGGGAAGATATATGGATAAGCGAGATCTTGAGCAGTTACTAAGCGATGTTGCCGACGGAGCAGTCACCCCGGCAGTCGCTCTTACGCGCATCCAAACGGCGCCAACCGCCGATCTGGGTTTTGCGCAGCTCGATCTTTCGCGCGGGGTGCGCCAGGGGGCCGGTGAGGTTGTCTACGGCGCCGGTAAAACCGCCGAGCAGATTGCAGCCATTATCAAAGCGCTGCGCGATGCCGGTCAGGAGCGCATCCTAGTCACGCGCTTGGACGCCGAGAAGGCAACCCGTACCTCGGAGCTTCTCGACAACGGGATTGACCTGGGATATGTCCCGAACGCCCAGCTCGCCCTCGTGGGCGGTAAGCCCTCCCCTACCGGTAACGGACGCATCGTTGTCGCCTGCGCCGGCACGAGCGACTTGCCCGTCGCCGAAGAAGCCGCGTTGACGGCCGAGTTCTACGGCAACGAGGTCGACCGCCTCTACGACGTAGGTGTCGCCGGCCTGCACCGCTTGCTCGCGCATGCCGAGGAACTTGCCCAGGCACAGGTGGTCATCGCCATCGCCGGCATGGAGGGCGCGCTGGCGAGCGTTATCGGCGGTCTGGTAAGCTGTCCGGTCATTGCCGTTCCCACCAGCGTGGGCTACGGCGCGAGCTTTGGTGGCGTAGCCGCGCTGCTCGCCATGCTCAACTCCTGCGCCAGCGGCGTTTCGGTCGTCAATATCGACAATGGCTTTGGTGCCGCCTACCAGGCAAGTCTTATCAATCATCTGAGCGCCGGAACACCCTGCGCCCGTTAAGGAGCATTCCATGTCCAACCATCAGCATACGCTTATCATCGACGGCACCTCGGGCATCAGCGGCGATATGACCGTCGCGGCCCTGCTCGACCTGGGCGCCAGCGAGGAGCACCTGCGCGAACAGCTCGCCACGCTGCCGGTCGACGGCTTTACGATCGCCGTCACGCGTGCAAACAAGCATGGCATCGACGCCTGCGACTTTGACGTTCAGTTGGCAGAGGAGCTCGAGAACCACGACCATGACATGGCCTGGCTCTTCGGCAACGAGGCAGCTGCCGAGCACACGCACGAGCATGAGCACCACCATCATGATCATGGCGAACACGAACACGAGCACTGCCACGAGCATTGCCATGAGGGCCACGGTCATGGCCACGAGGACCATCACCACGCCCACCACCATCACCACCGTTCTTTGGCGGACGTCACCGCCATCATCGACGGCTCACAGCTAAGCGATGGCGCCAAGCGTCGTGCCCTCGCCATCTTTACCGCACTCGCTGCTGCCGAGGCCAAAGCTCACGGCAAAACGCCCGACACCGTCCTGTTTCACGAGGTGGGCGCTGTCGACTCCATCGTCGACGTCTGCTCGGTCGCCATCTGCCTCGACGACCTGGGCATTGAGGATGTTGTGGTCGAGTCGCTCTCCGAAGGTCACGGCACCATCCGCTGCGCCCACGGCCTCATGCCCATCCCGGTGCCCGCTGTCGTCAACCTGTGCCAGGCAGGCAATATCGCCCTCACGCCTGCACCGGTCGCCGGCGAGCTCGTGACGCCAACGGGCGCCGCCATCGTCACCGCGCTGCGCACGTCCGACCAACTGCCCTCACGCTACCACATCGAAGCCGTCGGCTACGGCGCCGGCAAACGCCCCTACGAGGGTTGCTCCGGCACGCTCCGCTGTCTGCTCGTTCACGCGGACGCATAGCCATGGATGCCCGCAAGGCAAAAAGCCGCGCTGCCATCGTTGCGGCGTTCTCCGAGCTCCTGCGCGAAGAGGACTACGGCAAGATTACCGTCGGCGACATCATCGCTCGCGCCCATGTGGGTCGGGCAACGTTCTACGGCCTCTTTAAGAGCAAAGATGACCTGCTCGCTGAGTTCGTGTGCGATATCTGCACCCATGCCCTCGACGATGACGGTACACCCCTCAATGACCCGCTCGTACAGGTCGAGCATATCCTCAACAACCTCTGGGATCGTCGTCAGGGCGTACGCGCCCTCGTAGCCGGCGCCGGCTCGCGCGTCTTCGCCGACTGTCTCCGCAAGACCATCATGTCGCGCGCAGCCGAAACCGTCCCTGTCGACCCCGCAGGCCCCGCCAGTACCATGGATCGCAACTTCCTCCTCCACCACATAGCCTCAAGCTTCGTAGCCACCGTCCAATGGTGGGCCTGGCACAACTTCCAAGCCGACAAGGCCGACGTAGCCAAAGACTACCTCTCAGCCATAAAACCCCTCTTCACCTAAGCAAGGGGCTCATCCCAGAGCATCGCCCCAACCCAAGGCGCCCGCGCATCCCAACGTGTCACTCGCACTTCAACGCCCCCCAACAGCGACAAGCCCCTCCCATCCAAATTCAGAAATATGTTGGGTTGCTTGTACGAACGCAACAAAGACCCCGCAGCTGGCCGCATGGGGTGACTTCCCAGCGCATTCCGCAGGACGAAAGAACCCCCGCCGCACGAAGTG
>NZ_JBNPOK010000037.1:0-6718 GCF_050315135.1 Collinsella sp. SGI.033 | reverse complement strand
CTGGGACATTCCTTGGGGTAGTCGTTGGGGACGCTCTTGTTTGACTAGTCGTTTAAGAACGTCCCCCATGACCACCGCAAAAAAGCGCCGCCGCGGACGCTCACGCATCCGCGGCGGCCTGCACTAAATTGCGACGACGGCTGGCGCCCTAGCGTTCTACCGAGCAGATCGTCCGCTCTTTACCTCGATCGACCGATTATCCCTCGTATACGATACGGCCATCGGAGACAGTGAACAGAATCTTGGTATCGGAGATCTTCTTGGGATCGCAATGAAGAATGTCTTGATCGAGCACCGTGATGTCGGCGAGCTTGCCCACCTCGAGCGTACCGATTTTATCCTCCATGTAGTTCTCAAAGGCAACGTTTTTGGTATATGCCTCGAGCGCCTGATATGCCGTGATGGCCTGCTCGGGCCAACGGTACATATCGGTGTCCTCCTCCTCGGGATACGGGCTGTTGCGCGTAACGGCCACCTCGATCTCCTCGAGCGGCGCATAGCCGGTGACCGGGCCATCGCTCGCACCGGAGATAAAGCAGCCGGCCTCGAGCATATTCTTGACGGGGTAGAACTTCATGGCGCGATCCTCGCCCACAAAGGCGATCTCGAGGTCGCACAAAGGATCGTGATACATCCACAGGAACTGCAACGCGCACACAATGTCGAGATCGACGACGCGCTGAATGTCCTCGTCGGTGATTGCACACACATGCGTCATGGTGTTGCGGCGATCATCGCGCTCACCGTTCTCCTTGACGCAGCGCTCGTAGGCATCGAGTGTATTGTGGACGGCGCCATCTCCGATCGCGTGAACATGAATCTGAACACCCTCTTTGTCGAGAGCGGCCACCATGTCGCTGAACTCCTGCTGATCCCAGACGGACTCGCCGTGCCAGTTATCGCCCTTACCGGCGGCGGAGGTATATGGCTCGAGCATCACGGCGCTGCCGCCCTCGGTAACGCCATCGGAGTAGATCTTAACCGTACCGGTAGAGATCATGTTGCTATCGAACTTCTTGAGGTCCTTCACGGTTTTAATGGCCTCTTCAGCCGTAATGCCGGGCCTAATGGTAGGAAGTACTCGCATGCGCAGGTTAAGCTTGCCATCTTTCTCAAGGTCAGTATAGAACTGGCAATCCTGTGCCGTAGAATCTCCCACGACGCTTATGTTGGTAATGCCGGTGATGCCGTATTTCGTAGCCACCTGCTGGTACTTGTCGATAGCGTTCTCAAGCTCCTTGTCCGTATGCTCGACGGAGACAACCTCCCTCACCATACCTGCAGCAGAATCGATCAAGTAGCCAGTCGCCTCGCCGTTTGCATCGCGGGTGATGATGCCGCCCGTGGGATTGGGGGTATCGTTATCGATGCCCGCAAGCTCGAGCGCACGGCTGTTGACCCACACCGAATGATAGGAAACATCGGTCAGCATGATGGGCTTATCGGAGCAGATCTCATCGAGGATGGACTTGTTGGGGCCGGGATTGGTGCCATCCTCTTGCTCGAAGGCGTTGATCATGAACGAGCCGCCAACGTAAGCCTCATCATCGGGATGCTTGGTTACAAAATCACTGACCGCCTTCTTATACTCATCGATCGTGGTAGCCTTGGTAAGATCGATTTCGTACAGCGCGGTCACCCAGTTGCCCGGAGCGTGGATATGCCCGTCCATAAAGCCGGGGATCACCATACCGCCATCAAGATCGATGACGCGCGTGTTGTCATCGATGTACTCGTCAACACCGGAGTCTTCGCCTACATATACGATCTTGTTGCCCGAGACAGCCAGGGCGGCCGCGGTGTCGCCCTCTTTGACCATCGTCTGAATCGTGCCGTTACGAAAGACGATGGATGCCTTGTCGGAACTCGCGCTGCCGGTGCTTCCGGCATTTGAAGAATTGTTGGCGCAACCGGCGGCACCCACCGCAACAGCCGCGGCGCCCAACGTGCTCAGGCCGAGAAAGCTTCTACGGGATACGGGGGGAATAGAGGTCTTCATATAACCCACCTTTCTGTTGACATCGCCGCGCTTTCGCGACGCTTGCTATCACCTGAATAGCACCCCCGGGTATAAACTTGTCTGCACAAACGGGGTTATTGCCGTAAGCGGAGGCTTATATCCCCTATAACCCTGCCTTTAACCTGCCCAAAAGCTCTGAAGAAGCTCGGACCGCGATGAGACACCGCATTTACGGAATATCGTGTGAACATGCGATTTGACCGTGCCGACAGAGATAAACAATTCATTCGCTATGGCGCGGTTATCCTGGCCATCGAGCAGAAGGTCGAGCACTTCGCGTTCACGCGCGGAGATATCGTGCTGGTCGCAGAATGCCGAGAAGCGGACCTCCGCAATCTGCTTGGCAGAGGTGCCAGACGTTGTGGGCGGAGCAGAAAAGCGCAACGACAAGATCCGCGACGCCGCACGAACGGTATACATCGCGGCCACCACGCTCATGATGTTCTCTGGGATGTTTCTGCCGTAGGCAAAATACAGGTAATCAATGACTTCGATCCGCCCAATATTCAGCCCGAGAACGCGTACATCCTCGATCAGAACAAACACCGTCAACACAGCCATCACAATAAGAAACCTGCCGTAGCGTGCATAGAAGCTCTTTCGCGCCAACGGCTTGCTTTTGCGGTAGCAGACGAAAATCATGCCAAACGCCACGAACATGAACAAGGAGCGCAACGCATAAAATGCGAGTTGTTTGATTGAATCGGGCTGCAAAACAAGCGACATGGCCTCGAAAGCAGAAAAGACGATGCAGGGCACGAGCATGTGAAGCCGGCTCGTCTTGTTTACAATCGCCAATGCAAATGCCCACATGCTCGCCATGATTCCAATCGATAGGACGAGTTTCGTTATGGGGTGAGTCATGGGAAATTGGCTGCTGAGGATATCTGCCATCATCTTACTGCCCTGATACTCATCGAGGAATACGAGGGCACTTTCGAGCATGTCGAAGAAAAAGAAGGCCGAGACCGTCAAGTAGCTTGTTCGATGTGAGACGAGGTATGCGCATACCGATACGCACACCGCCACCATGCAAACCAAGACGAATGTGATTCCGTAGAAGAAGTAGAACGTACTCACTACCGGGCCTTTCGCTTATTGATATGTGCTAAGGATAAACTTTACGCCAAAGACATGCAGATCGCTGTCTTCAGCGCAAAATCCAGCCAAAGAAAGGAAGGGTGGAAGACGCATATCCCCCACCCCAGCGCATGGGCGAAACTGGCCAGTGATGCGGGTGCCGGAGAGGCCGGCCATGGTCTCGGCGATGGTAGTCGTTGGGGACGTTCTTGTTTGACTAGTCGTTTAAGAACGTCCCCAACGACTACCCAGAATGAGAGTGGATAATCTCCCGTTTTTGGCCTATATCAGCGCTAAAAGTGGGAGATTATCCACTCTCGTCGAGCGGGCGTCCGATAATCCACTCCCATTCTCTCTTGGAACCCTCCGTCCCCGAGGAATCGAGGCTCGTCTGCCGAATGGTCGATGCGGACGCCCTGCGTCCATGTCACACTCATAGATGGCCTGACCCAACTTGGAAGGAGTCTCCATGAGCCTTGAGAACGTAGCCCTGCGCGCCGCCACACTTGATGACCTGACCGGCATCGCCGCCATCTACAACCAGCTGTGGTGCAACACGCTGCGCAACCGCGGCGACGTCGAAGCCGCCGATTTCTGCGCACGCTTTAACATCGCCATGCAGCTGCAGCGTTCCCCCATCGCACTCGTCGCCGAGGCCGAGGGCCGCATTATCGCCGCCTGCTGCATCGGCATCTTCGAGGACGGCAAGCCGCGTACCAATCCCACCTGGGAGCCCTGTTACGACGAGCTGTTTATCCAGGCAACCGAGATGGCAAAGACCGCCGATGCCAAGCTCGAGGGCTCGCTCTTTGGCGACAGTCGTGAAAAGGCCACGGCCGACCGCTTTGCCGCCACGGGCAACGAGTATGCCCAGGGCCAGCTCAACCTGATCATCATTGCGCCCGAGTGGCAGGGCAAGGGACTCGGCCGCGAGCTCATCGACCTTACGCGCGCTGAGCTCGCCAAGGCAGGCTGCACCAAGTTCTTCCTGATGAGCGACTGCAACGCCGACTGGCAGTTCTACGAGCACCTCAACATGAAGCGCATCCTAGAAGATCACAGCCAGGACACCGGCGACGGCTTTATCGTTTACATGTACGGAGGCGACACGCAGGATTAGCCCGCACATCCAAGCCGCACGGCCCGCCGTTCAGCTGAAACCACCACACAAAAAGTCCGCCGACCATTGAAGTCGGCGGACTTTCGCGTGCGGACAATCAAGCGCTGTTCACCATGGAACTGCTATTTACAGCGCGCCTTAGGCTGCTGCTGGGTGATGCAGTGGATGTTGCCGCCGCCGTAGATAACTTCACGGGTCATGATACCGATGACTTCGCGGTCCGGATAAGCAGCTTGGATATCCTTGAGCGCCTGGGCGTCATTGGGATCGCCGAACTGCGGTACAAGCACCGCACCGTTGATGGGCAGGAAATTGAGATAGCTCGGTTCGAAAGCGTCCTCGGGAGTACGCGGCAGCACGCCTTCGACGGGATCGATCGTGCTGGCCTCTTCTTCGGTCATATATACCGATGTCGCAGGCATGATCACCTTGTGGATCTTGAGCTTGCGACCCTTGGCATCCGTGGCCTCGGAGAGCGTCTTGTACGCCTCCTGGCACTCCTTGTAGAACTTGTGGTTGGGATCGTCGGTCCACATGCAGCAGACTTCGCCGGGCGCACTAAAGCATGCGACGTCGTCCACATGGCCGTTCGTTTCGTACGGATCGATTCCGTCCTTGATCCAGATAACCTTCTCGATACCGAGATACTCAGAGAGCTTCTCCTCAATCTGCTCCTTGGTGTACTGCGGGTTGCGATCCTCGTTGAGCAGACACATCTCGGTGGTCACGACGGTGCCTTGACCATCACAGTTGAACGAGCCGCCCTCGAGGATGTAATCCTCGGGACGATAACGGTTAACCTGCTCAAGCTGTGCCACCTGCAGGCCAATGGAAGCGTCCTTGTCCCACGGGAAATACAGGCCGTCAATGAAACCGCCGTAAGCATTAAAGTGGAAGTGCGAAAGGGCCACCTCACCATTGTCATTAACGAGGAATGCCGGGCCGGGATCACGAATCCAGCTGTCGTTGTACTCCATGTGGATAACGCGCACGTTCTCAACGCCGTCGAAGATCTCACACACCGCGGGGAAGTCTTCGGTGTTGACGCCCACAGTGATGGGCTGAAAGCGTGCAACGGTCTTGATGATCTCGGTGAAGACCTTCTGCGCCGGCTTGGCGCCGCAACGCCACACGTCGGAGCGGTGCGGCCATAGAATCCAGGTGCGCTCCTGCTCCTCATACTCACCGGGCATATAGAACCCGTCCTTCTTAGGCGTGGATTCACTCTCGTAGATTGTCTTCATTTCAAGCTCCTAAATCTCGGTGCTTTTGCTTGACGAGACCATGATGCGGCCGCACCGAGATGTTCTCAATGGTCCCTCGAGCCCCTTTCAGCGACCGACGGTATACCATTCGCTGACCTAAAGTTCTATTCAGGCCGAGAACATGACATACTGGGTTCCACAATGGAAAGGACGCCCTATGCCCCCATGCAATAAACAGCAGACTATTGAGTTGGACAGTACGACCTGGACTGCTCTCAACGAGCTCGCGCTTGCAATCCACGCATCACACGGTATTGATAAGCTGCAAAAGGAGACCCTCGAGGGAACGACAGGGCTCGTGCCCCATCGGATCGCCATGTTCGACCTGATCGAGGCGGCGGGCAGTGATGCCCCACGCTACGTCCACCCCGCAAGCAGCGGAATGGACGACCGCGCACTGAGCGACTACTACAACCGCTACGCCGCGATGGACTATACAACATGGAGCTTTGACCTACATAAGGTCGGCGTTTACCGCGACCTCGACCTCGTCGACGTCGAACGACGCGATGCCACGCCCATCTATCGCAAATGGATGGAACCGCAGGGTGTCTACTTTGGCTGTACGGCCACGCTCGCGCACAACGACAGACCGCTAGGAAGCATCGCCCTGTTTCGCGAACGCACGGCCGGAGACTTCACCGACACCGAGCTCGCAATCCTGCTCGAAATCGCTCGGCACGCGAGCCTCGCGCTCGCCAACCTCTATCCTCGGGGCATTACACTCACCCAGACCGAAGACACAAACCAGCTGAATGCTTTCATTACAGAACATAATATCCAACCGCGTGAAGCCGAAGTCATGCGGCTCATGCTCGACGGCAAAACGAACAAACAGATGGCAAACGAGCTATTCATAAGCGAGTCGACCGTAAAGAAGCACGTCAACGCCATCTATCGCAAGCTCGGCGTCAGCAACCGACTGGGTCTTATGACGGCCGCGCAAAACATCCTGCGATAAAAAAGGCGCCCCTCCATACGGAGAACGCCCTCTGATTTCGCCATTTGAATTAGTGCCGGCTCTGGCTCAAAGAGTAGACGGGGTGATTTTGGTAGGTTTTATCTGGGTGAACGCCGATACGACACCCAAACCTCTACGGAAGGAACAGGCACTTATGTGGTGGTTCAGAAGGAAAACGGCCCGCTCCGGCGGTATATCTCAATCTGTAACAAGTAGAGGCGATTTATTAAGTTAGACGTTACAGATTGAGACGTTGGAGACAGCGCAGTAAT
>NZ_JBNPOK010000036.1:0-8126 GCF_050315135.1 Collinsella sp. SGI.033 | reverse complement strand
ACATAGAGTGTCAATGCAGCGATAAAGGTTAGCACCCTGCATTTTTTGCTCATGGCATCTCGCTTTCAAAGTCTTTTGAATCTGAGCTGGGGCATGCATGCGCTTGCTCAGATTTGGTGTTAGCGCCGGGCGATTTTAGCCGCTAATAGTCAACCGATTTTGACCAATCCCGGTCACCGAATAATGGCCACCGTGCCTCCCCGCCGCCACTACGCTGGTGGCGCCAACACGCCGCCCTCGACAGGCTGCTCGAAAAGGCGTCGGTGTTCGTGATGCGGGGCCCGAGCTACCGCGGCAGGGGGCTCGACACGTACTCGGTGGAGGCCGTCCCCCAGGCGGTGAAGGTGAGGGGGATCCAGCCCGAGGGGATGTAGGAATGCGATAGGAAAGTCATAGATGCGGGCGTGTTGGCCAAAATGGGTCGGCCGGGATTGGTCAATCTCGGCCGACTATATTTGGCTAAATTTTTCCGACACTAACATTGGTAAAAGGATACGATTGCGCCTCATTCTTATATAGGGTTTATTAAGGCAAATACAAGCAAAAGATGCAATAGCAAAATCATTGCTATTGCATATGGCTCTCTTTCCGCTCCTTTCTTAATTGGGACTTAAATCCTCCTGATAAGCAGGACGTTTTCGCTAAAGCGCTTATAAAAAGACGGCGCTGGGCCCAAGCCCACCTTGCATGCAGGCTGAAAGGCAGCCACTCAGCCCGGTACTGACGAAAACGGAGGGGCAACGGCGACATCTCCTCTGCCAATGCGAACGCAAACAACACCGTAAACAACAACATCCACAACAAGGGTAAGAAGCCTGCATAGGGCGGCTTTCCCATAAGTCATGGAGCTGACTGGGGCTTCGCTTGCGTCCGGATCGATTTGCGCGCGTTCGAACTCCCGCGCGAACGATGAGGACCTTCGTGAATGCATCCCTGATGAACAGAAGCGACGAGAGCCCCTTCTCGAGCATCGACTCAGAGCTAACGTCGTCTCTTGCTTAAACTCTCCTTCGCGGTTTCGAAACTCAAGGTCTTTTAAAGTTTCGAAACCGAGAAAACGATATGCGCAAGGGCACGTCGGGTGGTAAGCCCCAACCATGTCATGTCGCCAGCGATGAAGGGCACGTCTGCTCATGCTACAATCCAACCACCAGAGATGAAAACACAGTCCCCGTCGGGTAGTCGTGGGCGTGCGCTAGTCCGCATCAGTAACCTGCCTCCTTGGTTGTCCCTTCTCTGCATGGTCATCTACATAAAGGAGGAACCAACCATGCAGATCAGCGTGTCGTCCACCCTGACCGTATATCACGACGGCCAATTCTGGGTCGGGCTGGCGGAGCATGTCGAGGGCGGAAGGTATGGCGTCGCCCGCATCGTCTTCGGCGCGGAGCCGTCCGATGAGGAGATCCTGCGATTCGTTACAAGCGAATGGGAGAAGCTCTCGTTCTTCGGCGACAAGGCCACTGAAACAAGCAAGCCCGCGAAGAACCCCAAGCGACGCGCTCGCGAGGCAGCGAAAGCCCTTAAACGGCCCGCGGTGAGCACCAAGGCACAACAGGCGCTCGCGGCACAGCGGGAAGCGATGAAGCGGAAGTCGGCCCAAGCAAGAAGCCGACGCCGTGTGGAAGAGGCTGATGCGCGCTACGAGCAGAGAAAACTGAAGCGCAAGCAGAAGCATCGCGGGCATTGATCGCCATTCGCAGCAAGGCATTCCAGCTTTCCAATGCGTCCAACGCTGACCTTGTAACCCCGCACGCGAGCGTAGCGATAGACGATGTTCTCGAGGACAGGCCCGTAGTTGATGCGGTTGTCTGTATTGAGGACGAAGTAGAAGCTCAGGTCTGCCAGGTAGTACTTCTGCTCACCCCTTAGCGATTTTCGCGACTTAAGGTCAAAGCGGGCACACTTGCTGACGACCTCCGCGTCCTCGAAGGTTTGGAGGTATCGCGCAAGCGTCTCGCGTTTGATTTTCACGCCCCGCTTGCTCTCGAGGTCGGACTGGATGTTACTAAGCGACATGATGGCGCCGAAGTTGTTGATGACGTATTCGCGCACCTGGTTGAACACGGAGACGTTCTTGATCTTCACGTGCCTACGGACGTCCTTTTCGAAGATCTCTTGGATTACCGCCGTGACGTAAGCGCGCTTGTCGGCGAGCCCGGGGTAATCCATTGCCTTCGGGAAGCCCCCCCGAGGATGTAGGCATCGAATTCCGCGACCGGGTTCGGGCTCACGAGCAGTCCCAAGAAGCGCTTCATCTGGCAATACTCGCCAAAGTCCAGCGTCTGCATCTCGAATTCGATGTAGCACCCGGTTAGCTTCGTAGCCAGTTCGCCCGAGAGCAGGTAGGAGTTCGACCCGGTGATGAAGATGGAGAAGCCACCTTCGGTGCGGAACTCGTTGAGGACGTCCTCGAAGCCCTCGACGTTTTGCACCTCGTTGATGAAAAGGTACTCCGTCCCCGAGATAGCGAGCTGGGGCTCGATGAGGGCCCCGGGGCGCACCTTGAACCTCTTCCTGCCCTATGCGTCGAGCGCATCGGCGACGCCGCGCGCATTTTGGAGGCCCAGAACGAGGTCCTCTACGCTGAGGAGTGGAAGTTATCAGAGATTCCTGTAGTCGGAACCATGCAGGCCGACTGAGGGGCGGTCGCGATTCACCCTTTCACGTGCTTCAACGCCTCCTGCGCTTTATGTGGCCGTGAGATAATGAGTGGCGAAAAGGAGTGCGAGCATCTGCGGGCTATTATGCGAGGTGTCGGCGGTATCGCAAGCGGAATCGCCGACGGTTCTTTCATGCCTCAACTAGAAAGAGTCAGATCCGCGAGTAACCGCAGGCAAACCGAGAAAGGCGGGATGAATGAACGACAAGGATCTCGGCCTGCCAAGGCCGAAGAAATACGAGGGTGAGCAGTTCACTGTCGAAGATTACAAGACGGAAGAATACGCGGAGGCGCGGACGCTCGAGGAGGCCATCGCTATCCGGGGTGCTAAGGCGTTCCTCAGGGATGTGACTCCGGACGATTTCCTGGACGACTCTCCGCTGGGCGTCAAGAAGATCGGAATAGCGGACCTTTGGTCCGAATCCACCTGGGAGGAAGGCGAAACCGAGCGCGACGTGGACCTCGAGAGGTCGGCGGCCTCTCTCAAGGAGGGCGACCTTCTCGAGGTGCGTCCGTGCTCGGAGGACATCAGCGAATGGGGCTACAGGTTCCACCTGGCCGATGGATCCACAGTTCCCTACGAGCCCTACCACGATTACGACGACCAGCTATTCCAGAAAGCTCTCGAAAACCTTAACGGCGGCGAATGGCTCGCATGCCGCGTCAGAGAAGTATCCTGCTTCGGAGAAGACGGCATCGAAGACGATCCCGAGTTCTGCTGGCGAGTCTACTCATGCAAGGTCACGGTGTGTCGCGGCGGCTCGACGAGGGCGTAGCCCAGGTTAGCGCCGAGGCATCCCGAAGAGATCGTCTGGGCCCTTTCTTGCGCGTTGCGCGCTTTCCGGACAGTGGCACCTCGCCGAACCCGTTGAAGATCTCCATGACCAGGGCGAGCTGCCTTTGGAGGTCCGCATCAAGCTCATCGGCGTCGCACACGGCGAGGAGCCGCTCCGAAAGCCCTTTCATGGAATCGCGCAGCACCCGCTGCGTCCGCGCAACCGGCTGTTCCATCTTGGACCTCCTGTCTATTCGTACGAATATGCACGCTGATAATCCCGAGAATAATCGTACGTATCCGTACTTCAATAGAATCGCGTACAAACTCGTACGCTGATAGAATGACGCCAATTAAATACGCATGAGGGCAAGTGCACATACGCAGCAGAAAGCCAAAGAACGGAGGGGCCGATGCGTGGATTCGATAATGACGTGTTCAGCTTTAGCATAGGCGGGTTTTTTCAGGGGCACTCCTCCTTTGAGATCAGCAAAGACGGAGAGGCTTACTCTTTCCGCCACAGCCAGTCGCATCTTTTGGAGCAGGGAGAGAACCAGGGGATATTGGACAAGACGCAAGCCGATGCGCTCATGGCATTCCTCCGCGATCTTGGCACCGACGATTGGTTCGCCTACTACGATTCACCGGTGCTCGACGGCGAACAATGGAGCCTCTTCGATGGGCACGGCTCGCACGGGGGCTCTAATGCATATCCCAAAGGTTTCGAAAAGCTATTGAAGTATTTGGCAGACGAATTCGGCTGCGAGGAGATGAGACCGGAGACCGGAGAAACCTACGATGGCCCGACCGAGACGGAAGGCCTCGCGATGCTGGCTTTTTACAATCTGCCGAGTGCCGAAGGGGTCGGCCAAGGGCTCGAAGACGGTAAGGCTGACGGCGATCACAAGAAGTGGCCGCAAGCCATAAGGGATGCAAAGCGCGATTTTCTGCATGATGTATACGCCTTCGCGGAAGCATATCCCGAATACAAGTGCTATGGCGATATTCTGGCGCAGCATGGGTTGGAACTCGATATCGAACAGATCGTAAACCAGGACGTTTCCAAAGCAGATGCGAAGCTAGTCGTGGCCTCGATGATTGCAATCGCGAGATCCGATCGCTGGTGCGAGTGCGACGATTTCGGAAGATGCGTCGAGAACGGCACTTTCGCGCTTTGGACAAAAAGACTTCGCGAGCTTTTGTAAAGGCTCACAGAAGGCTTGGATTTGTCCCCAATCCCCTACGGTAGATAATGCGGGCCCATGGCGTCCGTAGGTAACAAGTAGCCACTGTAGGCAGCTGCACCATCCTGGTTTAACCGCTCATTCATAAAGTTTGGCACAATCGTGTGCACAGATCCCTCCATGCACATTCGTGCCGTCAATGGAATCGCGTACATTTGCGTACGCTGATAAAATGACGCCAATGAATCTACAGGAGGGCACATGGCGACAGGCGACAACATTCGGCGGTACCGCAAGGCGAAGGGGCTGACGCAGGCCCAGCTCGCCGATGCCGTGGGGCTCACCGAGGGCGCGATCAGGCACTACGAGAGCGGCATACGCGCGGTGAAGTCCGAATTGCTGGAGGAGATCGCGAAGGAGCTCGAGGTCTCCGTAGGCGCGCTCAAGGACTACGGAGTCGAGACGTCACGCGACCTCATGGCCCTGCTGCTGCAGCTGGAGGAGAGCTACGGCCTCGTGCCCAGCGAGGACGGCATGGGCCTGGCGGTCGACCCCAAAGCGCCGTATGCCCCAAAGCTCTCGCAGTCGATCAAGTCCAGGGCGAAAAAGCGCAAAGAGCTCGAGCACGGCGAAGTCGACGAGACCGCTTACGCCGACTGGAAGGCCTCTTTCTGACATTTCCTCAGGTAAATTAATGCTTTCTTGCGAACAGCCTCCTGTTTTTCGGAGGCTGTTCCATTATTCCTATATGAAATCGGCGCCCAGGAAGAACCGTTAGGGGAATAATTGCATGCTCGAATACGGCAAGGTTCGCGGCGTCATTCGACGGCATTCGGGGTTACCGAACCTGCGGAAACCGATTATCGCGTTTTATTATTCCCGTTTGCTGACCTGGGCAAATGCAATTGACGAGGGCTTGTATCTACTTCCTCAAAGAATGCCTTCAGCTTTCCAAACGGAATGATGTCCATCTGATCGTAAAGGTCGGTGTGGCTGGCACCGGGGATAATGAGCAATTCCTTGTTGTCCCCGGTCAGCTTGCCGTACGCGGCTTCGCTGAAATAGCGGGAGTGCGCCTTCTCGCCATGCACCAGCAACACAGCAGAGCGGATTACGCTGCTATATTGTAAAATCGGCATATTCAAAAATGACAGTGAGGACGTCACATTCCAGCCGCCGTTGGAGTTCAGGCTGCGGGGATGGTAGCCTCGCGGAGTCTTGTAGTAGGCGTAATAGTCCGCCACAAACTGCGGCGCGTCCTCCGGCAGCGGATCGGCCACGCCGCCCGCCAGCGCATAGCTGCTGTTTTTATAGTCCTCGGTGCGCTGCGCGTTCAGCGCTTTCCGCTTTTCAAAGCGCGCCTGCTCGGAATCCTCGGCGTCAAAATAGCCGTTTGCGGTCACGCGGGTCATGTCGTACATGGTCATAGCCGCGGTAGCTTTGATGCGGGTGTCGATGGCCGCCGCATTGACTGCCATGCCGCCCCATCCGCAGATACCGATGATGCCGATGCGCTCCGGATCGACGCTTTCCTGCACAGAAAGGAAGTCCACCGCTGCGCAGAAGTCCTCTGTGTTGATGTCCGGCGATGCTACATAGCGAGGCGTGCCGCCGCTCTCGCCGGTATAGGACGGGTCGAAAGCGATTGCGAAAAAGCCCAGCTCCGCCATCTTCTGCGCGTACAGACCGGAGGACTGCTCCTTCACCGCGCCAAACGGACCGCTGACGGCGATAGCGGGCAGCTTGCCTTCCGCGTTCTTCGGCACGTAGACGTCGGCAGCCAGCGCGATGCCGTATCGGTTGTGGAAGGTCGCCTTGCTGTGTTCAACCTTGTCGTTTTTGGGGAAGACCTTGTCTCATTCCTGCGTCAGTTTCAGCTGCTCCATGCCTAAGCCTCCTTGTCGGTCGCTTTAAGGTATTGCTCGTCGTCCACAGGCTCCAGCCATTCGCTAGAGGCCTCTTCGCCCGGAACCTCCACCGCGAGATGGGAGAACCAGCTGTCGGACGCGGCTCCGTGCCAGTGCTTTACGCCCGCGGGAATATTTACCACGTCGCCAGGGCGCAGCTCCTGTGCCGGTTTGCCCCATTCCTGGTAACGGCCTCGACCGGCCACGCAGACGAGGATCTGTCCCCCACCGCTCTTGGCGTGATGGATGTGCCAGTTGTTGCGGCAGCCGGGCTCGAACGTCACGTTGTAGACGCCGACCTGCTCGGTGGAAAGGGACGCGAGGTAGCTTTGCCCGATAAAGTACTTCGCAAACGCGTCGTTGGGGGCACCGACGGGAAAGGCCATTTCGTTTTGATGCTTAGCTCTTGCGTCGGCGGCATCGCTATCCGCCCAGACCTCCTTCGCCATGCGGAAGGCCGCCCACGCCTTGGGCCATCCCGCGTAAAACGCCGCATGCGTAAGGATTTCCGTTATCTCCGCCCTGGTCACCCCGTTGTTCTTTGCGGACATCAGATGATACTGGAACGATGAGTCCGTCAGCCCCTGCGCCATCAGGGCCACCACCGTCACCACGCTGCGGTCTCGAAGGGAGAGCCCGTCTTCTCGGCTCCACACCTCGCCGAACAGCACATCGTCATTGAGCTGTGCGAATTTGGGGGCAAAGTCCCCCAGGGCATCTCTGCCCGCTGTCTGCTTAATCGTCATGCTTGATTCCTCCCGTCGATGGTTTTGAGTGCAAAACTGCTTCCGCGCAGCTGAGCCGCGCCTAGACTCCCATGCCCATTCGTTGCGCTTGCTCAAGTGCGGGATGTCCGGCGATATCGCCCACACCGTTCACGCCGCCGGCGAAAACCGTTCCGGCAAGCGTGCGCCTTTGGCGAAAGCATCCGCCAGCGTCTCGGAATTGCCATTCTTTCGAGGACTTGAAGAGACCATCAAAACCGTTTTGCTCATTACGGAATACCCCTTGAACTCGCGATTCATATTGACGAGAATGAAGGTAATGCCTAAACCTGACTTTAGGTCAAGGAGTAAATTCGAGATTTGTCCGGAGGGACCATGTACACAATCGGACAGGTAGCGGAGATGTTCGGTCTGCCCGTTTCCACGCTGCGGTATTACGACAAGCAGGGGCTGTTCCCGGGATTGGGGCGGGCGTCGGGCATTCGCCGATTCGGCGATACGGAACTCGAGGAGCTTCGAGTCATCGAATGCCTGAAGAAGGCGGGGATGGAGATCAAGGACATCCGGCTGTTCATGGAATGGTGCGCGGAGGGCCCATCGACATATCCCAAGCGCAAGGCCATGTTCGAGGAGCGAAAGGCCCACATGGAGTCGGAGATCGCGAAGATGCACCGCGCGCTGGACATGCTGAGATTCAAATGCTGGTACTACGAGCAAGCGATTTTAGATGGCGGCGAGGACCGGCTGAAGACGCTGATTCCCGACAATTTGCCGGAGGAGATCAAAAGTGCCTACGAGAACGCCCACGCTCGATAATGCCATCTGCCTGAAATGGTCCGCAGTCAAGATGGGCTATGGGGATCGTGACGAGCC
>NZ_JBNPOK010000035.1:0-12291 GCF_050315135.1 Collinsella sp. SGI.033 | reverse complement strand
AACGAGGCGTTCGATGTTTATGGCTATAAAACTCGCTATATTGATCTCCGCAAAGCTTTTGGTAATGATTTGAAGGCTTACTATACTCATTACCTCAAGTACGGATTAAAAGAAGGGCGCGATGGGTCAAGCATGACCGGCTTTGAAGGCTACATTATGTCTTCTGCTTTTTCTTCATATAAAGATGCTGCGGCTCATTATGCAAGAACTGTAGGGGAGCAGGCTTACCCGGTCTCTGTTTATAAAAACAAAGGAGCTGCCACAGTTAAAGAATTCTGTAAGATCCTCTATGAAGAAGCTGTGTCTGAGGGGGTTTGTCCCGAGGTCTTATATGCTCAGGTGATGAAAGAGACTGGGTATCTTAAATTTGGTAATTTGGTTAAAGCAGACCAATGCAATTTCGGTGGTATTGGAGCAACTGGCCCTGGACATCCTGGCTATACTTTCGCAAACGTAAGGGTAGGTCTTAGAGCCCAAGTCCAACATCTGAAGGCATACGCTTCGACTGAGCCTTTGAATAACCCGTGTGTGGACCCTCGTTTTAGTTATGTCATTCGGGGTTGTGCTCCGAAGACGACTGACCTTAATGGGCGATGGGCTGTTCCTGGAACTGGATACGGCGAGAGTTTAAATGCAATCGCCAAAGCCGTTATAGGTGACTAATTAATAGTGAATTGGTTTCGTCATGGATAAGATTTTTCTTCAAAACGAGTATAAAAAGATTTTTTCCAGAATTGTTAATGGAGACAACATAACCGTATTGCGCTACGGGGATGGCGAACGTGCCATTATGACCGGTGAAAAGGTTGTAGCGCAGGAAGGCTGGTCTTCCGAAGGGGAGTCTCCTTTGGCTATTGCGCTCCGAGAGAGTCTTAATTTCACTGACGACAACGTATATTACGGGATATCATGTCCGTGCTGTGACAGACCCGCGTATTACTGGTATTCAACTCGAATTGCTAGTAAGCAAATTACCTTTGCTAACTTGTTTGTGAATTCGAATTACCAGTCATTCAAGTCTGATTTTCTGACATTAACTCGAGATGCAATTGTAATCGCAAATCATGCTGGGAAAAATAATAGAATTGGTAATTTGAATATTCTGAAGTATTACGCGGTGGGGGATGACTGTATTTCCTGCTGGGAAGAGGAATGTGGATCGATAGTATCTAGAATTATTTCTGAATATGGAAGCCGAGACAATTTGCTTTATGTTGTTTCGGCGGGTCCTATGGCTGAACCGATAATTGCGGAGCTTTACAAACACAATCCTAATAACTGTTACATTGATTTTGGTTCTTCAATTGATATTTATATTCATGGATCGGACACTAGGCCATATTCAAAGCCGGGGACTGTTTATTCAAAACGAAACTGTTGGATGTTTGACCCGAATACAGCGGATTTTGATGTGTCCGTTGTTTTGACTACATATAAGAAACCAGAATCGCTGACTGAACAATTAGCGGCAATTGATAAGCAGACATTAAGGCCACGTGAGATTAGGCTTTTCAAGGACGCCATTGACGGTTTCTACTCCATTGATTTGAATGATGAGTTTTTGTCGTCATTTGATGATTGCTGTATTGCGAAATGCAATAGGGGAGTTTGGGGCCGATTTGATTATGCAAGAGAATGCAAATCAAAATATGTATGCCTCTTTGACGATGATACTATTCCAGGGGATTGTTGGCTGGAAAGCTGTCATTTTGAAATGATGCAACACGAGGGAATTTACGGCACGATTGGAATAGTGCTCGAGGATTCAAGTGGGTATCCGATTGACAAGCATTCATACTATCGAGTCGGTTGGGCTGAACCCAACGAGCAGCTGATGGAAGTTGATTTTGTTGGCCACTCTTGGTTCCTTCCAAGAAAAGCCCTTGATTATATGTTCGAAAATACCGAGCAATTGCAACAGTATAAAGTTGCAGCGGAAGACATGACTCTTTCTGCTAAGGCATTGCAAAACGGGTTGTCAACTTTTGTTCCACCCCATCCATATGACAATAAAAGAGTTTGGGGCTCGGATAGCTCTCTTGCTATGCATTTTGGGCAGGCTAGCGGATCTCTCTCAATGAATGTTAGTAATTTAAGGAAAATGGAATCCGCTATCGTTGATTTAACCAAGACAGGTGCATCCTTTCTCTTTGAGCGTAATCCAGGCCTCGTTAAGATGCAAAAAAGGATTCTGAATAGGTATCACAATGCGGAACTGATGAAGCATTATTTTAAGGTCGTCTATCGCAAGGTTTTCAGAAGTAATAAAGGATGAGTTTATATAGATGGCAAACAAAAACTCTAGAATCAAAAATGCGCTCCTTGCCTCATTGACTGGGGTGGGCGAACAACTCGCATCTTATGTTGGTGCGTTTATATTTCGAACAGTATTTTTGTATGTACTGAATGCCAACTATTTGGGAATATCGGCGCTATTTACAAACATATTGCAGGTGTTTTCCCTGACCGAGCTTGGTATCGGCTCCGTTATTGCATTTAATATGTATAAGCCAATTAAAGAATGCGATGATGAGGAATGCGCAAAGCTGCTCAATTTCTATAAAAGTGTCTACCGGGCAATTGCTTTAATTACCCTGCTTCTTGGAGTTTGCTTTTTTCCGTTTATCGATTCCGTTATCGCTGATCCCGGTAATATTCCGGATGATGTAAACCTTAGCGTAATCTATTGGCTTTTCGTATTTCAAAGTGTAACGAGCTACTTGTGCGTTTACAGGCAATCGCTACTAAATGCCGATCAAAAGGGTTATGTAATTTCCGCCGCTAACTCTATCTATAATATATGTTTAAATGTAATTAAAATTATATTACTGATAGCTACTGCAAATTATACTTTTGTTCTTGCTGCTGGAATTATAATCTCCCTTCTTTACAACTTTGGCCTGTCTTGCTATAGCGCTAGGCAATATCCAGACATTATCGCGTTCAGGGATGCAAGGCTTAGCAACGCTAATAAGATTCGCATTTTTAAAGAGACTGGCGCATTAATGTGCCACAAAATCGGAGGAGTCGTTCTTAACAGCACCGACAGCATTATTCTCTCTTCTTTTATTGGCGTGGGGACAGTCGGTTTATATTCAAATTATCAGCTGATTTCATCTGCATTAGATTTGTTTTTAAATAAGGTTTTCGGTAGCTTTGTTCCGACAATTGGAAACGCCTTGATAGATGCGGGGGATTCTGAAAAACTTAAGTTGTATCAACGGCTTCGATTTATTAATATCTGGGCTGCGTCATTCTGCGCTTTGTGTTTTTATCTGTTGATTAATCCTTTCATTAAGATTTGGATCGGGGATAAATACTTATTGGATCAGGCTGTCGTTACGATTCTTTCCCTGCATTTTTTCTGGAATTCTTCAAGAATTATTAACGTTGGGTTCGTAAATGCTTCTGGCTTGTTTGTTAAAGATAAAATCAGGCCTTTAATTCAGGCTGTTTTGAATCTAGTGATCTCCGTCTATGCCGTCATTCATGTTGGTATTGTTGGCGTTTTCATCGGCACTTTTCTTAGCACGCTCTTTACAAGTACTTGGCGTGAGGGCGTTGTTTTGTACAAATATTTATTCCACTATAGCTGTGTTGATTATTTTAAATGCTATTTAGGTTGGTTTATTGTTTCGCTTATGCCCGCGATCGGGCTTCATATCTTGTTTTCATATATTCCAGAGTCGCTGTTGGGTTTTGTAATTAGATTGGTAATTGCTGTCGCAGCGGTAAATTTTTATTTTTGGATTGTGTTCCGGAAAACCGAATCATATTTATATATGAAACAACTCTTAAGCTCTATGGCTAAGCGTGCTTTCACTAGATAGGCATCTTGATAGTGGTGTCCACAAATCGCGAGGCTGAGTATTTGCTCGCTTGAACACTGTCGAATATGCTATACGACTCTGCCGTTATTGCGCCTGAGCACCAGCGCCGATATGGGCCCTAGTGCATTTTGCATTCGTCTGCTCCATTAGTATCGGTCTGAACTTCGAATTAAGTTTGTTGAGTAGATAATCGTTGACCATGGGCAGCCCGTGCGGCTGTATTTGCGGGCGACCTGCCCAGCGATCCGAAGTTCTCAAATGCTATATATGAAGAGCTACGGTCGATTACTATCGGGGTTACATCGATTGAGCTGGCAATATGTGCACCGATAATGGAGAGAACATAGTATCGACTATTGATAATTATGCTGATGCTGCTTGCATTATCAAATAGATTCTTCACTCGATTCCGTAATCCAAGAAGGCTTGGAACTGGACATTTACCTCCGAGAAGATCGAAATTGTTAAGTCGAATAACATCGATTCCGTTCTCTTTTAAACCGCCCCGCTCTCTTTAGTTTTCGCGCTGACCAATAAGGACTGTAGCAAAGCGCTGAATTGGTGATGCCATTTTATGCAATGTTATACCGGCCAGCAAAGACCAAATGATGGACAAAACAATAACAAGAAAAGGCTTGCTGGGAAAAATGAGTGCAAGCGAAAAGTCGCCAATAATTAGAAGCTGGTGGGCGAGGTATATCTCATAGGAATAGGAATCGTTCAATCTTAGAATGCTCCTCAAGCTGCTACTTGGCTTATAACGTTCAGAGCCGAGTAGCAGCCTAAATAAGGAGAACAATAGCGGGCCGCCGAGAAGATGAAGGCCAGTGCCAACAGATGCGCCAGTTTGAAGGCTGATAACCCAGAGAACCAGAGATCCACTTCCAGCCACAAACACAGTAAAGATTAGAACGTATTGTTCGTCCACGCCCTCGCGTACCAATCGCCCCAAAATAAAGCCTATTATGTAGTCGACGCACCATATGCCCTCGGAAACCAATTGGTTGCCAAAGCACAGAAGGGCTATACAACACGGAGCTATCGACCACGGCTTTCTGCGCCAAAGATATGAGAGGGCTGGCGTTAGGAGATAGCAGAGCAGCATCACGCTAACATACCAAAGATGAGCCGCATTGGGAACTAGGCCACTCTTAATGCAAGAGATGCAGAGAATAGCTTCTCTAATGGAAATGTATCTAGAGGCAAATAGCGCGTTGAGAATAAGCGTTAAGGTTAAGATTACCCAATATGGAATGCAAATGCGGATCAGTCGTTTGGCGTACCAGTTTCGGATGTCGCTGAAATCAGGTCGCAATCCATAAAGCCATCCCGATATCATAAGAAAAACCTGAACGCCGATATTTAAAACCCATGCAGCGGGCAGTCCATAAAGCTGACAGAGATGGCATGCCATGATAGAGCACATGGCAAGCATGCGGATCGTACTAATTGACCAATCTTTACGTGCCACTATTGAACCTCCAAAACATCAGCGATGCGCTCGCTTGAATGGCCGTCGCCATAGGGATTAGACGCATGGCTCATGGCCGTGTACTTGGTCTGATCGCTGAGCAGGCGGCTGAACTCGCGGTAGATGACGTCCTCTTCTGTGCCGACGAGCTTCAGCGTGCCGGCGGCAATGCCCTCGGGGCGCTCGGTGGTGTCGCGCATGACGAGCACCGGCTTGCCCAGGCTCGGGGCCTCCTCCTGGATGCCGCCCGAGTCGGTGAGGATGAGATGGCTCGCCGCCATGAAGTTGTGGAAGTCGAGTACCTGAAGCGGATCGATGATATGGAGCCTGTCGAAGCCGTCGAGCTCCTCGTGCGCCGCTTTGCGGACGAGCGGGTTCATGTGGATGGGATAGATTGCCTTTGTGTTCGGATGCTCCTCCATCACGCGGCGGATGGCGCGGAACATGCGGTGCATGGGCTTGCCTAGGTTCTCGCGGCGGTGCGCCGTGATGAGGATGAGGCGGGAGCCCTTGGCCCACTCGAGCTCAGGGTGGGAGTAGTCCTCGCGCACGGTGGTGCGCAGGGCGTCGATTCCGGTGTTGCCGGTGACCCAGATCTTGGATTCGGGCTTGCCCTCGGCTAGCAAGTTCTGCTTGCTAGCCTCCGTAGGTGCGAAGTAGTACTCGCTCACGATGTCGACGGCCTGACGATTGAACTCCTCGGGCCAGGGGCTATAGATGTCGTGCGTGCGAAGGCCCGCCTCGACATGCCCCACGGGGATCTGCAGGTAGAAGCATGCGAGCGCTGCGGCAAAGCTGGTCGTGGTGTCGCCGTGGACCAGGACGACGTCGGGCCTCTCGTCCTCGAGGACGGCCTTGAGCTTGAGCAGCACGTCGCACGTCACGTCGAACAGCGTCTGGCCCGGCTTCATGATCGCCAAGTCGTGGTCGGGCGTCACGTCGAAGACGCGCAACACCTGGTCGAGCATCTCGCGGTGTTGGCCCGTCACGGTCAAGACGGTCTCGAACTCATCCGCCCGCGCCTTCAACTCGTTGACGAGCGGGCACATCTTGATTGCCTCCGGGCGGGTGCCGAAGACGAGCATTATTTTTTTTCGGGTCATTTTCGCTCCTTTGGGTATTTCTCTAATTGGTCTGTTGAGAATTGGCTCATTTCTAACATGGATGCGCCCACATTGAATTACTGAATGACGCGCAAGGATTATTGGTAGAGTTCCATTGTCCTGGTCTGTGTCTAAATACTAGACTAAAAAAATGCCTGATCCATGCACTCGATATTCGCGTGCACTTTTGAGCTAAAGCATTGACTTAAACAGATCGAGGATATTTTTATTACCGGTCTGAAAGGAGCCAACTCCAAACTTTGCACCTTTTTTTGCTATATCTTTTGATTCTGCTGGATGATTTATTGCCCAGCGAATTTTAGCCGAAAGGTCTTCTGGGCCTTCGTAGAGAAGGCCCCTTCCATTGGCGAGAAGCTCTGCGGTGCAGCTGTTGTTATTCCCAATCACCAAACAGCCAGACATCAGTGCCTCAACGGTGGTTCTTCCAAATGACTCTGATCGGGAACAGTTTAATGCAATATCAGATTCGAGCAGTTTAAATTTGGCTTTTGAGTCAAATGAATTATCTGTAAGCAGATTCGCTAAGGAATGTTTCTGAATATAGTTGTGCATTTCCTCAACATAGGCTTTGTCTAATTCTTTGCCAATTAGTGTTAAATGAATCGGAAGATCTCTTAATTGAGACAAGGCCTTTATAGCGTCCATTTGTCCCTTGTCGGGCTTTTTATTTCCGATAAGGATGATTTTTGTTATATCTGAAGAAAACAAATCGCTTTTTCTCGCGTGTTTAGGTTCCTCCATTGAATCGTAAATAACAACTGAGTTTTTCAGATGCTTTGAATAAAAGGAATCCATTACTTCAGAGACTGCTATACACTTGCTCGCGTTAGCAAGCAGTCGATAGGAAAAACTCTTGCAATAAAAGTCATAAGATGTTGGTCGTCCGTTGAATTCTCGCAAGTGCCATATAAGCGGAATATTGAGAACGTGAGCAGAAATGGACCCTGCGTATACGGCAGTTGTATTTATGTGAACCAAATCAACTTTATGCCTTCGGAGAAGATGATAGATATGCACTTCTCGAATTAAGTTAATAACAATTTTAAGCAGGAAAATGACCGATGATTTTAGTTTTGGTTCGGAGCGACGATGTCTCCAAGGCAAATAGTGAATGATGTCGTTCTCGACTCCCATTGAATTTAGTTTTTCCTGTAATTCGCCTTTATAGGGGAGGAGAACGTAAGGGTCGATTCCGTTTTCAATTTCATACTTAATAAGGCTGATAAGGCATAGCTCAGCTCCCCCATCGAGCTTTCCAGAAGAAGAAATATGCGCAATTTTCATTTTTGTCTCTCTGCTTTGCTCATGCGAATTGTTTCTAAATCAAATAATACTTATTTGATTCGATTCTGGTTGTGATGAGTTCCTGTAAGGTCGATTTACATAATAAGAAGAGCTTATTAGAGGCAGCGCCTTTAATCTAATTAGCATCGCAATTGCGTCACTGATGCCGTTATATTGTTTCGTTGTGATTCAATTGCGTATGGATTTATTTGAGGGTTGGGGCTTCTGTTCTCTAGCGATGCAGGTTGTGGTTTAGGGACTGAATATGGATCGACTCACTTCTTGCAAAGAATGCACTTCTTTTGCGTATGTGACCAATCTCCTTTCTGGAGACTAGAATTATAAAATGCGGCTGCTGTCGTTCTGATTTACTTATTTTCCCGATGATACTGGAAAGGCTATAACTAATGGCATGCAATGATTTAAAGTGCTATGCGGTAATTTTTGCCGGCGGCGTTGGGTCACGTATGCGTGGCGCTAAAGTCCCCAAGCAGTTTTTGGAGTTGGGTGGAAAGTCCATTATCGCTCATACCATCGACCATTTTGAAAAGCATCCTATGGTTGCAGGTTTCGTTGTCGTTTGTGTTGCCTCGGGTATGGACCATATGCGCGAAATAGTCGAGGACGCTCACTACTCCAAGGTCTTGTCGATTGTTCCAGGTGGTGAGACGGGTCAGGATTCCATCTTTAATGGTCTTTCTGAGCTTAAACGGCTTGGCGTAACGGATGAGGACTCTATTGTTTTGATCCATGATGGTGTTCGACCGCTTATTGACGAGCAGACTATCACCGCGTGTATCGATTCTGTTTGCCAGTATGGTCCCACCGCAACGGTTGCTCCTTCTCCCGAAACGATTATCGAGGAGGAGGATGGTGTGGTGGAACGTGTCGTCGACCGTTCGCGCTGCAAGCTTGCGCGTGCTCCCCAAGGCTTTAAGTTTAATGATATTTATGCCGAGCACCTCCGTGCGCGCAAGGAGGGCAGGCATGAGTTCATTGATTCAATCTCGCTTATGGCTCATTATGGCCACAAGGCCCATACGGTTGAGGGACCTGCGGATAATATTAAGGTGACTACGCAGCGTGATTTCTTTGCCTTTAAGGGGTTTGTTGATTACAAGGAAATGGAGCAGCTATGGCCGCTGTAGATGAATATTTGTTTGACCGTGCTGCGCAGATTGCCACTCAGGCCAATCTGCCTTGGGCCGAGTTGGAAGGTAAGACCGTTTTGGTGACAGGATCAACGGGTCTCATAGGCTCTCAGATCGTGAGGACTCTGCTCTCTAGAAACGATCGCGTTGATGCCGGCATCAACATGGTTCTGCCCGTTCGAAATATTAAAAAAGCGCAGGCTCTGTTTGGCGACCGGAGCGACATTTCTATTCTGGAATGGTCGCTTGGAGACGAACTTGCGGGCCCCGAGCACGTGGATTATGTAGTCCACGCTGCCTGCGGAACATCAAGCAAGAGTTTTCTCGAGACTCCCGCCACGACGATTATACAGATTGTTCATGGTGGGGAGGCTGTACTGAGGTACGCTTGCTCTGCGGATGCGAAGAAGGTGCTGTTCCTCTCTACCATGGAGGTTTACGGCGAGGTCGAAGGTGCGGCTACTGAGGATAACCTTGGTAAACTGGACCCCATGGTCGTACGCAATAGCTATCCCGAGGCCAAGCGTCTTGTCGAGTGTCTTTGCGTCTCGTATGCCACTGAGCACGGTGTCCCTTCGATTGTTATGCGTTTGGCTCAGACGTTTGGCGAGGGTGTCCATCCCGACGACATGCGAGTGTTTGCCGACTTTGGCCGTCATGCTATCGAAGGCAAGGACATCGTTTTGTTGAGTGATGGCCTTAAGCGTAACGGCTACCTTTCGGTTGACGATTCTGTGCGTGCTATTTTGATTGCTCTAGTTAAGGGTAAATCTGGCGAGGCTTATAACGCAGTTAATGAGGATGCGTATTGCAGCATTAGGGAAATGGCACAGTTGGTTTTGGATCAGTTTGGGGCTGAAGGCGCACAGGTCCGCAGAGAGTTTGATCCCGAGCGCGAGGCAACATTTAGGAAGGCCTCCGACCTTATGCTCGATTCATCTAAGCTCAAGGCGCTGGGCTGGGAGCCCAACGATTCGCTCTCAGATATGTACCGTGCCATGATTGACTGCTGGAGCGTTCATGATTAACGAGATGGCGCAAAAGCCGTCCGTCCTTGTGATGATGGCTACTTACAACGGCGAGAAGTATGTCGCTGAACAGATCGATAGCATCCTTGCTCAAGAAGGCGTGAATGTCACGCTTTTGATATCGGATGATGGTTCGAGCGATAATACGCCGTTGATTTGCAGCCGTTATGCCCAAAATATGCCTAGCGTTCAATTTACCGTCAACGAGAATAATAAGGGTCTCGCTCGAAACTTCATGGATATGCTTTACGGTGCAGATTCAACGACTTTCGACTATTTTGCGTTCTCTGATCAAGATGATTATTGGATGCCCAATAAACTTGTAAAGGCAATTGAGGCAATTAGCTCAGCTGGCGAGGGTCCTCGTCTTTATTACAGCGACGTTTGCAACGTCGATGAACATCTTAATGGAGGGTCAAGAGAATACGGCGCATTTGCTTCGCATGCTAATTCCTTAGGGTTGTTGCTGACCGTGAATTGGGCATCAGGATGCACGATGGTGTTCAATTCAGCTTTTGCGTCTGCCCTTCAACATTATGTTCCGGGGGATTGGCCTCGTATTCATGACGGCTGGGTTCACTTGGTCGCTAGGGTGCTGAATGCTCAAGTTCCCGATCTTGAGCATGCTTACATTAAGCGCCGCATTTCGGGCCAAAATCAGGTTGGTGAGCGTGGGTTAAACAGTTTGAGCGGCAAGCGTATAAAGATCATTGCTAGCTCGCTTCTGACTCCCTCGGAGCACGGCCTTACTGAAGCAGCTTCGCTTTTGCTTGATGGCTATGCCGACAGCATGAGTTCTGAGGACAAAGAGCTCGTATCTCGCTTCGTTGATGGACGTCATAGCATTGTGAAGCGTTTGGGCATGATGTTTGATCCAGCTTTTGCGCAACCGTTTCCGCTTGAAAACATTATGTTTAAAGGCAAGATGTTTTTGAACATTTATTAAAGTATTTGCTGAGATCTGAGTTCCTTGATGTTGTGTACTCTCGTTCAGGGCTGTCTTTGGCGGGAGTTTCAGATTCTCATGATACCTTTTCTCTGGGCTAAATATATATTTCGGCAGCAAACTCTTTAATCTGTCGCCTGAACTTGGTAGTGTCGAGAAAGTTAGTGTAGAGCCCGATCCGAAGCGAGTCGGCCCGGCGTCCTGGAACCTGGAACACGGTTGATATCCTATGCCGCCTCGGTCCTGTCCGCAAGCTCGAGACCCGATTCGATCATCTTCCCGGCCTCCGCCTCCAGCCGCGCCCAGTCGACCGTCCCGTCGATCCCGCGCGTGCGACCCTCGTCGTAGAGCTCGCCCATCTTTGCCTCCGAGAAGCACCTCGACTCCTGCCACATCTCGTCCTGCTCGCACATGTTAGCGTCAATCTATTTTTCACCAGTTTCGCTAAACAGGCGCGCCGTTAGCGCGATCGCGTGCCGAATGTTGGTGTAAGGGGCCGCTTCCCTGGCCGTAGAAAGCAGGAAGCGGTTATCGCCTAGAATCTTAATTGCTGAAGTTAGGATTCGTGGAAAGGCAATAACCGCATATGGATAAGATACACGAGATTTCGGGCGACGGCGCCCTGGTGCCGAGATTCGACGACGGCATGGTGAACATGACGGAGCTGATCAGGGTGATGGCCGAGTCGCTCGTCAACGAGATCATGGACGCCCAGGCCGACGAGGCGTGCGAGAGCGGCAACCAGCGCAACGGCTACCGCGAGCGCAGGCTCGTCACCAGCGTGGGCACCATCAACCTCAGAATCCCGAAGCTGCGCGCCGGCAGCTACTTTCCCGAGGACCTCATCGAGCGGTACTCGCGCGTGGACCGCGCGGTCATCGCCGCGGTCTCCGAGATGGTGACAAACGGCGTGTCCACCAGGAAGGTGAAGCGCGTGGCGCAGTCCATGGGCATAGACCGCATGAGCGCCAGCCAGGTGTCGAGGATATGCTCGTCGCTGGACGAGTCGGTCGCCGACCTGCGGGAACGCGACCTGTCAGACGTCAGCTACCCCTACATCTGGCTCGACGCCACCTACATCAAGTGCAGGGACGCCGGCCGCGTGCAGTCCACCGCGCTCGTAACCGCCATCGGCGCCGGCTCGGGCGGCTACAGGCGCCTGCTCGGCCTCGACGCCATCGACACAGAGTCCTACGACGGCTGGAGGGCGTTCCTCCTCTCGCTGCGGGCGCGCGGGGTCGATGGCGTCATCTGCGTCACCAGCGATGCGCACGAGGGCCTCAAGCGCGCGATCCAGGAGGTCTTCCCCGGCGCCGCCTGGCAGAGATGCATCGTGCACCTGATGCGCAACGCCGCCGGCAACGCGCCGACCAGGCAGAAGAGGGGCGCCGTGCTCGGCATCCTGAAGGCCGTGTTCGCCGAGCGCGACCCCGAGCTCGTGCGCGAGCTCTACCAGC
>NZ_JBNPOK010000034.1:0-15077 GCF_050315135.1 Collinsella sp. SGI.033 | reverse complement strand
GTTTTCAGACAGGGCGCCAGTGCTTACGCGCAGTGGCGCAGATGATGGGCGGCAAGAGACAAGCATCTGCTGCCGCCCATCAGAAAGCATCGCACAGGCCATACCACACGTCGGTGTAGATGAAGTCGGCGCCCTTGATGCACTCGGTTGTCGTCGGAGACTTTGCAGTTCTCCTCTCCGATGGCCATGAGGTCGCCCATCTCCTGCGAAGGCGGGCGAGCCGTAGCTCGCCCGACCTGGTACGTCTTACAGACCGTGCTTACCGAGGGCCGCCATGCGCTCATTGATGGTGGCGCGGTATGCCGCAGCCTTCTCCTCGTCGGGCTCGCTCTGGGGGCACAGAGTGGCCAGGATGGCGCGAATGGAGTGCTTGCGGTTCTCGGCCTCGACCCAGCACAGGGAGCGCTCGGGATCGTCCATGACCTCGTCGACGACTTCCTCGCCACGGTTGGCGGGCAGGCAGTGCATGAACATGCTGTTCGGACCGGCAACGTTCATCATATCCCAGGTCACCTGGTACTTCGGATAGAACACATCCATGTAGCTGGAGCTGGAGACTTCACTGTCGTAGAGGCCGTACCACACATCGGTGTACACGAAGTCGGCGCCCTCGATGCAGGAAATGTCGTCGGAAATGGTGATGGTGCCGCCGGAGACCTTGCAGTTCTCCTCGCCGATAGCCATGAGATGCTTGCCGAACTCGGCGCGCTCCTCATCGGTGCCAATATGCAGGCAGCCGTCGGGAATCTGATGCCCCTTCGGTCCGAACTGCACGAAGTCCATGCCCATCTTCGTGCAGATGAACATGAGCGACGCGCAGGTCTGGGTGGCATCGCCGATCCAGGCAAACTTGCAGTCCTCGATCTTCTTGCCCTCGGGGAGGTTCTCGATCATGGTCATGAGGTCGCCGAGCTCCTGGGTGGGATGGTTGTACTCGCTCATGCCGTTGATGACGGGGGCCGCGGAGTACTTCGCCAAGCTCACTACATCCTTATGACGATCGACGCGGGCCATGAGGATGTCGACGAGGCTTCCCATAACGCGGCCGGAGTCCTCGATGGACTCATGGCCACCCAGCTGGATGGAGCCGGGGCCGAAGAACTCGGCGTGACCGCCGAGGTCGGTCATGGCCGTCTCGAAGGAGATGCGGGTACGGGTGGACACCTGCTGGAAAATCATGCCGAGGGTCTTGTCCTTCAGCAGGTGCGGGTACTCGCCGCCCTCCTTGATGAGCCCCTTCATGGCGATGGCCAGATCTACCATGCCGAGCAGCTCTTCTTTTGTGAAGTCGTTGGTGTCGATGTAATCTTTGACCATTGAAATCTCCTTCAAAATTCGTTGGCCGGACCGCCCCTTGCGGACCGCGCTCCCATGAAGCGCCCCGAAATGAGCGAGACGCTCCCTTGCGCCACACAGCATGGGGCGCACCCGTAGTTTTGAGAAGAAATAACCAGGATTATTTTCAGATTACATTAGCTCACCGCACACCTTACCCTGGCTAATCCTAGCTAATCCTAACTAATCCTAACTAGTCCTAACGCCTAGACGGATTGATATTGAACTGGTTTCTTCGCCCTGTGCGCCGCTGTCAACACCTTGCGCCTCCGTTCTAAGGAACCGACGCGCCCGACACCCAAGAATACGTAGACGAGCTGCTCCCGTAGGGGGCGGCCGCATAGCCGCACCGACCCCCAGCCTCTCAGAGCCCGGCCCTCTTGCGGCCGCTCAGTTCCTTTCTAAGTTTTTGCGCAAGCTCGTCTCGGCTACTCACACCAAGCTTGGCGTAAATATTCGATATGTGGGTTTTCACCGTGTTGACGGAAATGCATTCTTGCTCAGCAATCTCCTTGTTCGATGCGCCCTTTTCAAGGAGCGACAACAGTACTTCCTCGCGCTTGGTCAGCCCGTATTCGCGAGCGATCCAGGGCACAAGGGATTCCGCCAACCGCACATTACGTATCCGCCGATGATGTGCAAGAAAGACATATGCAGCCACGGTGAAGCAAAGCGCCATAATCTCAACGGGGACCCTACGAGGAGAGGCAGAGCGCGCGCCGCCCTCCTGTCCAAAGGCCAAATACGTTGCCGCTTCCGCCAAGGCATATATGAGCACAAGTAAGAGCGAGAGAACCCATCGCCATTGGCTCATGTGTCGAAACTCTGCCGCCAAACAGCAGATGCCGTACCCTATTACCCAGATCGCCAACAACCTGGTAAAGAGAAACTCGCGCCATAGTGCAACCGATTCGACTGACGAAGCGCCACTTGCCAAAGCCACCATCATGCAAACTGCCCAAAAAAATCCCTCTACGAGAGAGAAGCTGCGCGAGAGCAAGCTGCCGAGAACGAGCCGATACAAGAGGATTACCACCATGTTGAATGCAACACGGAACATAGGATAGGCGTTTCGTGCGCCCTCGAATTGCATCGCGAATTCCGGAACGAACTCATACATGAATACAGTATTAATATCTATCGTATACGCAAGGAAGGTGAGCGCGACGAAGAGATAGCCCCGCCTGCGCTCGACATAATGCAGAGTCCCATAGGCAGCACTGACAAACGCATAGGCGATGCAACTTGCCACATTGTAGAGAAAAGCGAGGGACACGACTCCTCCTTCATCAAGCGGCAACATTATAGAAGATTTAGCACCCAAAGCTAAAACTACCCCAACGTCCGATTTGTCTCTCTGCATTTTCGCTGTTCAGGGACAGGGGGATAGAAAATCATCCTCCGATTAATCTCAAATCCCTCTCTGTTTTTCTTAACAAAGGACCCCCTGACTCTTAAGGTTGAATTACTGCAGCGCAAAAAAGAGACAGCGCTGCAACCAAATTAAGGAGGGTCTTATGAGCACATCCCATCAGAAGCAACCTCTCAGCCGCCGTCGTTTCGTCATTGGATCGAGCGCCCTAGCGGCTGCCGCGTTCTCGGGCGGACTCTGGGGATGCGCATCCGGGGAGCAGCCTGGATCAAATGCCACGCCCGGTTCCGCCGATCAAAACATTGCCGATATCGTGCTCCGCAACGGCCATGTGCAGACCATGGTGTCAGAAAGCGATGTTGCATCAGCCGTCGCTATCGCGGGCAACAAGATCGTGTACGTGGGCGACGATTCGGGCATCGATGCTTTCGTAGGAGACAAGACTCAAGTCATCGACCTCGATGGCAAGTTCGTCTCCCCCGGCTTCATTGACGGCCACATCCACGCCCCCGCCAACTGGTTCAACGCCCTCTTCCAGATCGACCTGACGGGGCTTACCACCAACGAGGAATACCTCAAGGCAATCCGCGCCTTCGTGGAGGCCCATCCCGACGAGGAGGGCTACATCGGAGCGCCTTTCATGCTCAATGCCTACCAGCTTCCCGACGGCTCGAATCCCGGGCCCTCGAAAGAAGATCTAGATGCCATCTGCCCCGATAAGCCCATTCTCATCCACGACGTCTCCTACCACGCCGCTTGGGTCAATTCCAAGGCCCTCGAAATGGCTGGCGTAACTGCCGACACCCCCGACCCAGAAGGCGGCCTGTTCTATCGCAATGAGAAGGGAGAGCCTTCGGGGTGCGTCTCCGATGCCGCCAAGGGAATTGTGTTCGCCATCATGCCCAACACCATGACCAACGATAAGCTGAAAAAGGCCATGCGCAAATTCATGAAGGAAGCAAACTCCTATGGCATAACCGGCATTACAAATATCACCCAAGGCGGTCTTGATGTTATCGACATGTATCACGAGTTGGAGGACGAGGGCAATTTGACCCTGCGCATGAACGTCGTCCCCACTATGAAAGAAGGCCGCACCTATGACGAGGTGCTTTCCGCCATCAAGTCCTACAACGACTCCGCCACAGACATGATTTCTTCGAATACCGTGAAGATTTTCTACGACGGAGTGACCGAAAGAGGCACCGCCGTCTTCCTGGAACCCTACCAGGAATCAACGGGACTCGGTGATCATTGGTGCGGCGAACCCATCTGGTCTCAGGAAGACTTTACCCGTCTTGTACACGACTTTGATGCAGAAGGCGTTCAGGTGCACGTGCACGCCATGGGCGACGGCGCCGTTCACGGCACCCTTGATGCCTTCGAGGAGGCTCGGGCGACCAATGGGAAGCGCGACGCGCGGCACACGATCACCCACGTATGCGCCATTACCGATGAGGATATCCAGCGCATGGCCGATTTGGATGTAGTGGCGAATCTCCAATTCCTGATGATGTACCACGATGATCTCATGGACCTGGAGCGCGCCTATATCGGCGACGAGCGTGCCATGGCGTTGTACCCAACAAAGCACTTGGCCGAGGCAGGCATCTGCATCAGCGGCTCCTCAGACGCCCCCGTCATTCCATTTGCCCCGCTCGATGCGATCGAGGTTGGCGTTACCCGCAACTCGCCCTATCCCGAGGAAGAGGACACCGACATGACCCGCTGGCCCGAACAGGGGCTCACTGCCTACCAGCTGCTCGAGGCCTACACCAAGAACGACGCCTACCAGAACTTCATGGACGATATTATCGGCACCGTTGAAGTAGGCAAGTTCGCCGATCTCGTCGTGCTGGACACCAACATTCTCGAAGCCGATGCCAAGGCCATCTCTGACACGCGCGTGATCTACACCATCTCCGACGGCCGCATCGTCTACAAGGGATAGAACCACGCCAGAAGGTGCCAGCAATACAGAACGGCTCACAAACCCTCGAACACAAGCCCCCGCGGCTCTGCGGTCATTAGTCCCGCAGAGCCGCGGGGGCCAATCTATGCGACTTCGCAGTCCTTACCGGCACTGCGGCAATACGCAAACACGCAGTATCCCGAAAGGGCTTCTCGCTCTCCAATTTGTTTTAGCGCACTTTACGACCGGCGAGAAAATCAGGTACTACCGTAAGCTTCGCGGGCTCTATCAGGGAGAGCTGGGCGAGAAAATCGGCGTCTCCAAGGGCGCGATCCGTCACTATGAGACGGATTTCAGGACTCCCAAGCAGCCTCAGGTGGAAGCCATCGCCGAAGCTCTCGACAACTCTCCGCTTGCCTGTTGGACTTCAGGGCAGAGAACGCCCGAGACCTCCTGGGCCTCCTTCTGCAGCTGGAGGACGAGTTCGGCATCGTGCCTGTCGAGAATGGATCAGGCCTTTCAATCGATGTATCTGCCGAGAAGGCGCCCGCCGCTGCCCGGCCTCCCTCAGGGTCTCAACGTACATAAGGTCGACGGCCAGCCCCCTCAGCTCGATCCCCGCCCTCAGCCTCGGCCTGCTAGTCATGTGCCTGTTCACCTGGGAGAAAGCATGCCAAAGGCAGCGCTGGACCATGGTTTGCGGCCAGGTCTCGCGCACGGCCTTGGCGAACCCGCCGTCGGGGGCGAGCGTGGGCCAGACCTCCCGGAACTCGGCCGTCCTGCTCCTGAAGGCCCGCCCGCCGCAGCAGGGGCAATAGACGGCCTTCATGGGCACCTCTTCCGAAAGGGTTTTTAACGGTTCCGGAAAAGTTTATCTGCCTGCGGGAACGATAGGCAACCGGACACACATTCTGTCCGAGCGGTTAAAAAAGGGGCATCGACCTGTGCCGATGCCCCCAACGTGGACACACATTTTGTCCTATAAGCCTTAGCCAACAGATTGCCTGCACAAAAAAACATGGCCACCCGCAAAGGGTGGCCATGTAGATTTTAACTGCAAGAAATCTTTTGCGTGCGTGGTGTGCTTTCGCGCATTCAGTCATGCGCGCCTTCGCGCTTTCACACTCTAGCACGTTCACGCGTCCACGCTTTCCGCATTCTCGCGTTCGCGCTTTCGTACTGGTCTATTCGCCTGTACGAATTACCACGTGCGGGAATTCATCTGGCGGAACTGAGCAACGGTTGGAGCGTGCGAATTCATGCCGCCGTCAACGTTGATGATCTGTCCCGTGGTGTAGGTACTTTCATCGGAGCCAAAATATACGGCTGCATGAGCAATGTCTTCTGGGCAACCGTAGCGGTTAACCATGATGCTACCCAAGAAGATATCTTTGAGCATCTGAGGAACCTTCGCCTCGTTTTCTGGCGTAACAATCAAGCCTGGACGGATGCAATTGCAGCGGATGTTGTCTTTGCCGTATTGCAAGGCAACGTATTGCGTGAAGATGTCTACGCCCGCCTTGGCGCATGCATAAGCGGTAGAACCTAAGTCGCCTGCACATGATGCCATAGAGCCAATGTTTACGATTGCGCCGCCACCAATTTCTTTCATGTAGGGGATAGCGCACTTCGTTGCATAGAAGGTGCCGCGCAGGTCGCTTTCCAAAATAGCGTCCCACATTTCAAGGGTGAGCTCGTCAACACGACCATCCTTGAGGGCAACGTTTGCTGCATTGTTTACCAAAATATCGAGCTTGCCGTATTGCTCTACAGTGTCTGCAATAAGCGCTTCGATGCTTGCTGGTTCGGTAATGTCGAAATAGTGGAAGCTTGCCTTGCCGCCTGCTTCAACAATTTGATCAACTACAACTTGGCCTTTTTCGGCACGACGACCACTAATAACAACCGTTGCGCCCTCGGCTGCGTATACCTTTGCGATACCGATGCCAATGCCGCTGGTGGAGCCCGTTACGATAGCAACTTTGCCTTCGAGTCTACCCATTGTGTTCCCTTTCTCGTTCAAATAATCGATAAGGTATTTTTATTCCTTTTTCGCGTTTTTGTGAATATTTGCATAGAAAAAGCGGATGGCAGTCGTGGGGATTTCGGCAGGAAGGGAAGGGGCCGGCCGCGTTGCGTGCACTGCCGTATTCTTTTCTGCAGGAAAATATGTTGAGCTGCTCGTTTTTCTGTTTGAATAGTAGACAGATTTAGCATGGTCAGAGGCTGCTGGCAAACAATTTACTCCCTCAACAAAACGCTTGCTCTCTGACATGCCATGCTCGCGCACAAAGTTGGGGCCTTCCCAGACGGGAAGGCCCCTTTGCTGATTATCTTAGCGCTTCATTTCAATGGAGCTGCACCAATGGTATCCGTGCTTATTTATAGTTGTTGCGCTTTCTGAACGTGAAGAGCGCCCCAGCACCGGCAGCGATCGCAACGCCGCAGATGCCCATTGCATAGAGGGCGGCGCTATCGCCGGTGTGAGGGAGATTGGATGCAGACTTATCGGAGTCGACCCCGACGATGGTCAGCTTGGCATCGTCGATGTTCACGATGAACTGGTCGGTCACATCGTTGCCCTCGGCATCGGTCACGACCGCCTGACCGCTTTTCGTTACAGGGTACTCGCCTGCATCGGTGCCCGTTGCAGAAGCCTCAACGCCGGAAACGTAGAAGGTCTGACCATTGATATGGAACTCCAGGGTCTCGAAACCGGATACGGACTTCTCGGTGCCGTCGTAGGCCACGGACTTGGAGTTAGGAGTGAGGGTGATATGGTACTTCTCGCTACGGTCGGTAACGGTCAGGGTTCCGTACGTCTTGTTGATCTGATAGTTGTCCAGATTGGTTCCCTCGTTGGGGATGCATTCGAATGCATTCTCAGAGGAGCCGACGATCTTCTGCGAGCCGGTGAAAGAATAGGTGGCACCTTGGCCATCGACCCAACCAGTATCCCGGGCAGCCTCCCCAACGGTGACCTTGTGATTGGTCAGGGGCTTGCCGTCGTACTCCTTCGAACCACTCGCGGAGGTCAGGGTGACCGGACGCTGTGCGACGTTCAATGTGGCATAACTAATGGTAATAGCGTAGTGTTCCTTGAAGTATTCCTCACTACCTGAAGGAAACTCTACGTTAAACGTATTATCCGATTCGCCAGCATCCGTCTGAGAACCGGTCATCGTGTATTTAACTCTGCCTTTGTCAGCATCAATCCAACCCTCCCCATCTTCATTAATTCCTACGACAGTAAGAGGGGTGCCGTCATAGATCTTTTCACCATACGAGGAAGACAAACCTACGGTACGCTTTCTAATCTCGATTCGAATTGTCTCTTCATCCAAACCACCTCCCGAAACCTTCAAAATTACGCTGCCGATTTCAGTTCCCGTCACAGTAACGCGAGATGGATCACCCGTTTCCGTCACAGTGATAGCTCCAGTTTCGCCGTCCTTTTCCCAGCTCCAAACATAACTTGACCTATCTGTCAAGTCTTGATAGCTCGTTATTTCATACCAAAAAATCGGGACTGTTTTGCCTTTTATTCCCTTAAGCTCGGAGTCGCCTCCCGTATCAGCGAAAGCTGCGACGGGCAGAAAAGATGCTGCCAGCACTGCCGCCAGCATCACCCTCGCGAATCTTTTCGCAAGCGATTGGGAGAGAACTGCAGTTTCGACCTCTCCCCATTTGGAGAATTTGGCATCCATGAAGCTCATGTATGCTCCAATCGTATCGAATTGAACCAACGTAAAACGCAACACGACGTACAGTGTGTTGCTGCGTTTTTTCGATTTGGTAAAGAATAACCGAATCTTTGTTGGCTATGCGTCGTTTGAATGTAATTACCTCTCTAATAAATCATATTTGTTACTTTTTTGCATCACCAAACCAGATTCTGCCTCCTTCGAATTAGGCACCCACCCCATCAAGACCGCGAAGCATCCCCGCCCAGAGCAAGCCCGAGCCGAGCAAGGGACATGCCCGAAAATAATTCTCTGTTAACATGAAATGCAATGTTGCAATAGGGAACGCACGCTTGAATTGGAGGATACGATGAAGATACAGGTTAAAGAGACCTTGGCCAGGCGCCGGACGGTTTTCGTCCTCACGCTCGCAGCCATCGTCGGCGTTTGCGCTTTCACCTTCTCCGGCACCCAGAATTACGCCTGGGCTGAAGGCGAGGGACCCATTGCCACTTGGAATAGAGTCCTAACGCCGGGATATGTCGTTCCAGAAACAGGTGGAAAGAACCTTCCGCTTGAAATAAAAGTAGCTGGCTCGGGCGATCACCTGGAGGCCCATATCACGAATAACGACGGAGATACAATTCCCCCATCTGTCCTTGAGTTGACAACGGAAGATGGATCAGTATTAACCGCCCGTTTTGATACACCTATTTCTCTTGGCGAAAACGCAGCATCTTCCATTGAAGGCTCGAAACCCACTACCCGATTCACTAAAGCAGAGCTTTACGAAACCGTCACCGTGACCTTCAATATGAACAGCCACGGAACCCAGATCATCAACCCCATTACGGTCAAGAAGGGGACGTCCGTCGCCCTGCCCCAGCCCACAGACCCGAATTATGACTTCGGCGGCTGGTTCACCGATGAGAGCCTCACCATCTCGTTCAACGGCACCGCCGCTACAAGCATGACCGTCTACGCCAAATGGACCGAAAAGGAAAAGGTCACCGTTTCCTTCGAATCCGAATTCGGGACCGCACCTGAAGCCGTGACCGTGAACAAGGGCCAAGTCGTCGAACTCCCTGACCTCGGCACTGACGGCGACTACACATTCGTTGGCTGGATTCCTAAGGGCTCCGAAGGCACCGATCCCCTTAAAGGCGAATACACCGCTAAAGAAAACATCACTTTCACGGCTGTCTGGGAAACTCCCACCATCGAAATGGTCGATGTCACCTTCGACATGAACGGCCACGGCGACAGTGTGACCAAGCAGACCGAGAAGGGCAAGCCCATCACCCTTATCGATGATCCCACCGCTGAAGGCTACACCTTCAAGGGCTGGACCTACGACAAGGAAGGCAAGCAGGCCTTCGACCCCAAGAAGAACGCAGACCAGGACACCACCCTGTACGCCCAGTGGAAGAAGAATGCCGACTCCGCTCCCACCAACTCAACAATCCCCCGGACCGGTGACAACCAGATGGCACTCCTGGCATCCCTCTGCTTCAGTGCAGCAGCCCTGATCGCAGTCGGCATCGCGTTAACCGCGTATCGCAAATGCGAGCACGTATAAAGCATACGTGACGTTACCGTTCTAATTCTCGATCTAAACAGAGGGGAGTCCCGCGGGACTCCCCTTCCCATTCGTGTACCTAATTACGCTGTTCCTACTAAAATTGGGAATTCTATTCCCAATTTTCTCCTATTCCCACTCTATGAATCGAAAGTGCGGGCATTTCCATGTCGTCTCGTATTTTATACGGAAAACGAACGTGGCGATACACGGCGATACTCAACGGCACAAAAGTGAGACAAAACTGCTCTGATAATAGAAACTCAAATGAAACTCAAGGGTGTTGAGTTTCATTTTTGTCCCAGTAGCAAAAAGGGCAGGGTAGAGCGGCCAAATCCTCCCCTTTTCAGGTGATCTGAAGCGGCATCACATGCAAGCCACCAGCGACAATTGCAAACCTATAGTTAAAAACTCTCTCCAGTTTGCTCCAGTTTGTCGCAGTTTGTTTTAGTTCGCCCAATTTATACCCAGTCTCAAAAATTGCCGAAAATCCATGTGGTCAAATTTGAGTCACGGATATCCATACAATTTTGCTCATTCTTTGGGGTCACGCTGGGTCACGGCCTAACCGGATATCCAATCGGAAAGGACGGCTGCCGTCTCGCGATTGGCGGAGTAGTGCATCCAGCGGCCGTCCTTGCGGCAGCTGACCAGCCCGGCGGCGCAGAGTTGCTTCACATGGTGGGAAAGGGTGGGCTGGGTGATGTCCATCTGCTCAAGAATCTTGCACGCGCAGATATCGTCCTTGTCCTTGATGGCCTGGTAGATGCGCAGGCGCGTGGGGTCGCCCAGCGCCTTGAACGCCGCCGCGAGGCTCTCGTTGTCCATGGTTTCCTCCTGTCTGTCTGGCAGCTTCAGTATATCACGCAAATTCATATATTGACATATATCTATGTGACTCCTATATTGTCGTCTTAACATAGATATATATCGATACATCAATATGAAAGGAGTCCCAATGGAGTCCATCGGAACGTTCATCTTGGACCAGGTGCTGAAGATGCAGTGGCTGAGCGAACTGATCGCCGCCTTGCTGGGCGCGCTAGGCATTGACGCAGCGGGCCAGTGGGGCGGCACGCTCCACTTCTTCATCTATGACACGGTGAAGATCGTCATCCTGCTGTGCGTGCTCATCTTCGCCATCAGCTACATCCAGAGCCACTTCCCGCCCGAGCGCAGCCGCAAGATCATGGGCCGCTTCAAGGGCATCTGGGGAAGTGTGGTGGGAGCACTGCTGGGAACGGTGACGCCGTTCTGCAGCTGCAGCTCGATCCCGCTGTTCATCGGGTTCACCCGCGCGGGCCTGCCCCTGGGCGTCACCTTCAGCTTCCTCATCAGCTCGCCCATGGTGGACCTGGGCAGCCTGGTGCTGATCATGAGCATCTTCGGCCCGGGCGTTGCCGTTGCCTACACGGTGGTTGGCCTGCTCATCGCCATCGCCGGCGGCGCCATCATCCAGCGCATGGGCATGGAGGAGCACCTGGCCGACTTCGTCCGCGGCGACGCGCCGGCGGACGCCGAGCTCCTGTCCATGACCGTGGCCGAGCGCCTGGCCTATGCCCGCAAGGAGACCTGGGGCACGTTCAAGAAGGTGTTCCCGTACATCCTGCTGGGCGTGGGAATCGGCGCCTTCATCCACAACTGGATCCCCGCCGAGTGGATCGAGCTGGTCCTGGGCGACGGCAACCCCTTCGCCGTGGTGCTGGCCACCCTCGTCGGCGCGCCTATCTACGCCGACACATTCGGCGCCATCCCCATCGCCGAGGCCCTGTACTACAAGGGCACGGGCCTGGGCACGGTGCTGGCCTTCATGATGAGCGTCACCACGCTGTCCATCCCCAGCCTGACCATGCTCTCCCGCGTCATCAAGCCGAAGCTAATGGTGACGTTCGTGGGGCTGTGCATCGTCGGCATGTGCATAAGCGGCTACGTGTTCAACTTCCTGCAGCCGCTGTTCTAACCGGTTAGGAGCCCGCACGGTGCGGGCGCGTCGAAAGGAGAAATTGTCATGGGATTGTTCGGATTCGGAAAGAAGAAGGAAGAGAAGGCCGCCGTTCCCTGCGCGTGCAATGATGGCGCTCCGCAGATGAAGGCAGAGCCCTGCGGCTGCGGAGGCGCCCGCCAGGTGAAGGTGCTGGGGGCCGGCTGCAAGAAGTGCCACGACGAGCTGAACGATAACGCCCAAGCGGCCATCGCCGAGCTGGGGCTCGAGGCGGAGCTTGAGTACATCACCGACATGGACCGCATCATGGGCTACGGCGCAATGAGCCTGCCTGCGCTGGTCGTCGACGGCAAGGTCGTGTCCGCTGGCATGGTGCTCACGCCGGCGGAAGTCGCAGCGTACTTGAGGTAGGAGGAACCATGGAGATCAGATCGACCCGAGGCAACGCGATACTTTTCTGGAAGGTCGCAGACGGCGATACCGTGGAGGCCGGGCAAGTAGTTGCTTCCCTCGAGCAGGGCAAGGGCACGATGGAGGTCGTGGCACCGTGCGCTGGAAAGATTGGCATTGCCTGCAAGGGCGGCATGGTGTCCGAGGGCCAGCTCCTGGCGACGGTGGGCTGATGCTGAACGTCGTGAAGAGCCCCTACCGCACCGCTTACGAGAACCTCGCCTTCGAGCAGGAGCTTCTTCGCACGGGCACGCCCTTCCTTTTCACCCACCGGGACGCCCCCTGCGTCTCAGTGGGCTTCAACCAAGACATTGAAGCGGAAGTCGACGCCGCACTTGCCAAGGAGCTGGGTGTCGACATCGTCCGGAGGCAAAGCGGCGGCGGGGCGGTCTACCGCGACGAGGGGTGCGTGGCATTCTCGATGGCGGTGCCGCGTGATTTCCTTCCGCGCGCCATGGAGGTTCCCGAGCGGGCCCTGATGGCCCTGGGCGTGCCGGCCGTCCGAAACGACCGCAACGACGTCTACGTCGCCGGTCGCAAGGTATGCGGATGCGCATGGCAAGACGCTGGCGACCTGGTCGTGTTCCACGGCAGCGTGTTGTTCGATGTTGACCTGGACGCGATGGATCGCCTGCTTGCCCCCGGCAAGAGGAAGTACTGCGGCACCGCCATGAGGTCTGTTTTCGCCCGCGTGAGGAACATCAAGGATTTGGTTCCGCAGATGACAGCTGACGAGTTCCAGGGAGCACTCGAGAGAGCGCTCCTCGCCTCCGTTTCCTTGGGTGCGATGTGATTTCCGCCGGTCTCTTTCACGTGCGCCTCCGTCAGCTCCCTGACCGTGAGAAGCCTAGGGGGTGCGATCGTAATAAGAAAACCCCAGTTAAACTGGGGTTTTCTTATTGCACAAAGCCTATACGGGCTACTTTCACTCTATAGTTGAAAACTTTCTCCAGTTTGTCCCAGTTTGTCGCAGTTTGTTCTAGTGAATCCTATTTACACCCAGTCTCAAAAATCGACGTTTGGGCATGCGGTCAAATTTAGGTCACGGTTTTTCGGAGTGCCCGAGGCTTTTTCGTGGGTCACGTGAGGTCGCGAATAGCACCTAGTTCTTGGGTCCAGTCTTATGTTCGTTTAAGCAGACTTCAGGCGACATTGCACCGTGCGGCTACACATTTGATAGAATCTCCCCAGTCAATCATCGGAGGACAATTAGCGCAAGTGGCTTACATATGATGTCACCAACCTGCACGTTTGCAAAATGATTTGGACATTGTTCGTTTGGAATAATCGCAAGTGGCTTGGTGCTAATCGGTTATGAGTTTCAAATGTCCCCATTGGGACAATTTGTCCCGGTCGAGCTAATCCAGCAATTTCCTTGAATCTTGCAGTTTCTCGAGAGCCTTTTCGCAACGCTCCATGCACTTCAAGCTTTTCTTCATTTGGGAGATAAGCTTTTTGTCTTGACCGTTTTCCTTATTCGACAGCTTCTCGATTTCGGCGCGTAGCTCCTCTGCGCAGTTCTGCATTCCTTGTTGCGCTAGAGAGGCGATGTCGTAGCGTCCGTATTTCTTGACGGCGATTTCAGAGCAGAACGCTAGAAGCTTGGAACATTCGCTTTGCACGAAAGACTCGGACGATTGCACGGCAACGCTCGCCGCCGTGGTTACACCTGATCCCGCGAGGCCAAGCAACGCGCCTCCGCCTGTTAGAATCGCAGTTCCGCCAGCCATGCCCATGCCGCCAACTGCAAGCGAGCCTCCTCCGACGAAAGCCAGGCTGGCGCTAGTCAATGCTGCACCTGAGAGCCCGACAACCGCATCGCCCGCGATGAGCACTGCAATTTCAGGAGCGAAGAATAATGCGCCTCCTGCAGTCGCCGCGGTGACCGCAAGCGTCGCTACCGCTGCAGCAACCACCCTTTTTCGATTGCCGGTTATCGTTCCGATCGCATGCGTGTATGCCTTTTGAATTGCCTTCACATCGGTGCTGTCAATGTAGTTCTGCCCCTTGCAGAAAACGTCGCCAAGGTAGTCGGTCTTGACCTTGAGTTTCTTATAAGGCTTGTTCTCTTCGAGACCTAGCTGGTAGTAAGGCGTAAATCTAGATAGCTCGAGAACCAGCAGGTCAATCCAGGAGCGGTCTTCGACATCGTTGGAGATCTCTTCCATTAAATCGAATGCTTGCCTGCCGCTGCGGATGAAGAATTCATCTCTGGCCACATCCAGGGATTCGCAGACGGTGGCCTCCCATTCGTCCTTCCATCTTGTTTTCACTAGCGCCAGATCCGCCTTCTTCGTGCTCAGGATGTCAAAGGCCACCATCATCGACTGGAAGGAGTACAGGAGCCTGGTTTGGTCAGAGTTGAGCGTCAAGAATCGATATTTCGCGGAAAGCCTCTGAAGCTCCTGTTCCCTTAGTTGCTTCTGCCTCTCATGTTCGGCCATCGCTTTCTTGTACACAGTTGCGACGTCTTCCTTGATGTATTTGGCGTCAAAGAAGCAAGCGACGGCGAACCTTCCGATGCCGGGATAGTTGATGTTCAGGAAGAACGCTTTGGCGAATGCGGCCTTGTTTCCCTTAGAAGCTATCCCTGCCTTAATAGCGCTGCCAGCGGAATTGACTGCTAGGAACGTGCCGCTGGAAACGGTGCACATCCTCGTAAGGGCCCTGTTGTTGATCGGCAGAAAGCCCTTCGGATCCAATCGGTCGAGCTCCGCAAACGAAGCTATGCGCTTCGTTTTTATCTCCGAAGCAAGTCTCGAGACGGTGTAGAAAACGCGGACGACGACTTCGTTTGCAAGAAC
>NZ_JBNPOK010000033.1:0-15397 GCF_050315135.1 Collinsella sp. SGI.033 | reverse complement strand
TTGCATCGCTCCGTCGTTTGCCCAACCGTGCCGAAACCAATCGATGACCTGCGTAATCTGACCAGACGAACTGTTCAAATGAGGTAGTTACGGACGGTCGGGAATCAAGTTTAATAATTCAAAATGTCGCGTTGTACCGCTGGTATGCATTTTGCGACCGCAGCCGTGCTGCGAGCGACTTGCGGTTATCTGGCAGAAAGTCGGTATGTACCCGCCCTTGTCCTCAAATCCGTCAAGCTCTTGGACAGCATTTGGTTGGAATATGCAAGAAAGGCCGTGCGAGTATGGACATATGTGGAGGTCATGAGGTTGTAGCTGCATATTCTTGCAGCCTGGGAGGTTGAAAGATACTATTACCAAGTCTTTTCCTGCTTCAGGCGCACCTTCACGACCTGAAGCCACATTTGTCCAGAGGAGGTGACAATATGAAGGCTTATGAACTGCTGTTCTTTGTTGACCCGTCGCTCGACCCCGAGACTCGTCTCGCTGTTATGAAGCGTATCGATACCACGATCGCTGAGGGCGCTGGCAAGGTCGACTCCGTTGACGAGTGGGGCAAGCGCAAGCTCGCCTACGAGATCAACGACCTCACCGATGGTGACTACACCCTCATCAACTTCCACGCAGATCCTACCCAGATCGCCGAGCTTGATCGCGTCCTGCGCATCACCGACGCTGTGGTCCGCCACATGATCGTCCGTCGCGACGACCAGGAGTAAGACTGTCGTTTTGGACTGGGCTTGTGCCCCAAGAGGAAGTAGTGAGTAATGAGCATCAATCGAGTGAACATCACCGGTAACCTCACCCGCGATCCCGAGCTGCGCGCCACTGCCGGCGGAACCCAGGTTCTGTCCTTTGGCGTCGCCGTGAACGATCGCCGCCGCAATGCGCAGACTGGCGAGTGGGAGGACTATCCCAACTTTGTCGACTGCACTATGTTCGGCACCCGCGCCGAGGCCGTGAGCCGTTTCCTGGCAAAGGGAAACAAGGTTGCGATCGAGGGCAAGCTGCGCTACAGCTCTTGGGAGCGCGATGGTCAGCGCAGGAGCAAGCTTGAGGTCATCGTCGATGAGATTGAGTTTATGAGCTCCCGTGGTGGCCAGGGTGGCTACGATCAGGGCGGTTACGCCCCCGCAGCTCCCGCGCCCGCAGCGCGTCCTGCCGCACCGGTGGCTACGCCGCCCGCGGTCGACGTCTACGATGAGGACATCCCGTTTTAAGGGTTGTTCACCTATTTTTGAGTGAGAGGCGGCTTCGGTTCGCCGAAGTTGCCAAATGAAAGGTATTTTGACATGGCTAATGATTTTTCTGCACGTCAGCCGCGTCGTAAGTACTGCCAGTTCTGCAAGGAGAACACTGAGTTCATCGACTATAAGGACACTCAGCTTCTCCGTAAGTACATGACCGACCGTGGCAAGATCAAGCCCCGTCGCGTCACTGGCGCTTGCACGCAGCATCAGCATGACATCGCCAACGCCATCAAGCGTGCCCGCGAGATGGCTCTCCTGCCGTACACCGTCCCCGTGGTTTCCTCTCGTGGCAACCGCGACCGCGGCTAAGAAGGGAGACGCATCATGAAGGTTATTCTTCTCGATGAGATCAAGGGCAAGGGCGGCGAGGGTGACGTCGTAGAGGTCGCTCAGGGTTACGCTGAGAACTTCCTGTTCCCCAAGAAGCTCGCTGTTGCCGCCACCAAGGGCAACCTCAAGCAGCTTGACGAGCGTCGCAACAACATCGCCAAGCGCGAGGCCGTCCGTCTGGCTACCGCCAACGAGACCAAGGCTGCCCTCGAGGGCAAGCAGGTCACCGTTGACGTCAAGGTCGGCGACGAGGGCATCCTCTTTGGCTCTGTCACCGCCGCTATGATCGCTGACGCCATCAAGGATCAGCTCGGTATGGACATCGACCGCAAGCGCGTCGAGCTCGGTAAGCCCATCAAGGTTGCCGGTGCCCACACCGTTGCCATCTCGCTGTACCGCGAGATCAAGGCCGAGGTTGTCGTTCTCGTCGGCGTTACCGCCGAGGAGCTCGCTGCCGAGGCTGAGGTCGAGGAGGCCGCTGAGGTCGCCGAGGCCGAGACCGCCGAGGTCGAGACCGAGGCTGCTGCCGAGTAGCATTTGCTGCAACGCAACAATCTTGTTCTAAGAAGGGCGCTCTGGGAGACCGGGGCGCCCTTTTATTTTTTGCGCTGAGTGGGTGTCACGTCATACATTGAGATGCGGTCCCACATAAGGGACCGTTCGTCCGTTTGGTTCGGTGATGATTGTTAAGGCGCGCCTCGATTTAAAGCTGTGGCTGATACTATGGATGCTCGCAAGCGATATGAATGAGGATGCTCATGGCATATGACGATAGGGAGACATGGCTGACGGTCGAGGACCGCGGCTCCAAGTTGGGTCTCCCCCAAAACCAAGATGCAGAGGCCAACGTACTGGCCGCCATGCTGCTATCGCCCGAGGTGGTCGAAGAAGCCCAGGTCGAGCTGCAGCCCGATGATTTCTACCGGCCCATTCATAAGACCATCTATACCGCGATGGTCGATATGTACAACAGTCGCATCCCCATCGACTCCATCTCGCTGATCGATTACCTGCGAAGCATCAACAAGCTCGATGCCGTGGGCGGCGAGGCGTACATTTTGGAGCTGATGGGTCAGACCCTGTCGCTCGTCAACTGGCAGCACCATGCCGCCATCGTTCGTCGCGACTCGATGCTGCGTGAGCTGATTGGCGCCACCAACGAGATTAACGCGCTGGCCTATAACGCCCCCACCGATACCAAAGAGGTCGTGGAGCTGGCCGAGAGCAAGCTGCTCAAGGTTACGGCGCGCGAGGTTAAGTCGAGCTACAAGACACTGACCGAGTTTATGGTCGAGGCCTATAACGAGGCCGAGGAAGTGTGCCAGGCCGGTGGCCAGGCAGCGGGCGTTCCCACGGGCTTCCCGTCACTCGATCGCATGCTTATGGGCTTCCGCGAGGGCCAGCTCATCATTATCGGCGCCCGCCCCGCCGTGGGTAAGACCTCGTTCGCTCTAAACCTGGCGCTCAATGCCGCCGCTGCGGGCTACACCGTCGGCTTTTTCTCGCTGGAGATGTCGGGCAAGGAAATTGCCCAGCGCCTGATTTGCGCCTATGCCATGATTTCGATCAGTGATTTTCGCATGGGTCGCATTAGCCCCGAGCAGTGGGCCAATATCAATGAGGCCACGCAGACCTTGTCCAAGCTCGATATTCTGATTGACGATACGCCCGGCACCACGGTGACCGAGATTCGCGCCAAGAGCCGCCGCATGCTCCACAACAAGGAGAAGGCCATCATTATCTTGGACTACCTGCAGCTGGTGAGTCCTCCGCCGGGACGCCGTTCCGAGAGCCGCACCGTCGAGGTCTCCGAGATGTCTCGTGGCTTAAAGATTATGGCCAAGGAACTCAAGATTCCGCTGATCGCGCTGTCTCAGCTGTCGCGTCAGGTCGAATCCCGTACCGGCAAGCGCCCGCAGCTTTCCGACCTGCGCGAATCGGGCTCCATCGAGCAGGACGCCGATATCGTCATGTTCTTGGACCGTTCCGCCGACGAGGCTGAGGCCTCGCGCGACGACCGACCCGACGAGGGCGTCACGCGTATTGTCGTGGCCAAGAACCGTTCGGGCCCGATCGGCGACGTCGACCTGATGTTTCTGCCGGCGTCTACCAAGTTCTATGAGCTTGATGGGGTGCATACCGAGGAGTAGGACAGGCGCCCGTTGCACGGGTATACTGGGAATGTTTTGTGCTTCTGCCCGCCGTATGGCGCGCAGACAGTCCATGTATGTAAGGAGTAAACATGCCGTCAACCGTTTTGGTCGGTGCCCAGTGGGGCGATGAGGGCAAGGGTAAGATCTGCGACCTGATCGCCGGCGACTTCGATGCCGTCGTGCGCTATTCGGGCGGCAACAACGCCGGGCACACCATCGTTGTCAACGGCAAGAAGTACGGCCTGCACCAGGTGCCCTCCGGCATCATGTACGCCGACCACGTGTCGGTGATTGGCAACGGCTGCGTCGTCAACCCCAAGGTTGTCCTTGAGGAGATCGACATGTTCGAGGCCGATGGCATCACCACCAAGAACCTCAAGATCAGCGGCAACGCACACGTGATCATGCCGTATCACGTCGACCTGGACGGCGCCTTTGAGCAGAAGCTCGGCAAGAAGAGCATCGGTACCACCAAGCGCGGCATTGGCCCGTGCTATCAGGACAAGATGGCCCGTATTGGCCTTCGTATGCAGGACATGCTGGATGAGGAGCTCTTCCGCGACAAGCTGGAAACCGCTCTTGCCCGCGTGAATCCCGAGCTCGAGCTGCTTTACGGCCTGCCCACCTACACCGTGGACCAGATCTGTGAAGAGTACCTGCCCATGGCCGAGCGCCTGCGCCCGTACATCACCGAGACGAGCCTGCTGCTCAACAACATGATCGATGAGGGCAAGACCCTGCTCTTTGAGGGCGCCCAGGCAACATTGCTCGATATCGACCATGGCACCTATCCGTTTGTCACATCTTCTAACTGCACCGCCGGCGGCGCGATCACCGGTTCTGGTGTTGGCATGAAAAACGTCGATCGCGTGCTGGGCGTCATGAAGGCCTACATCACCCGCGTCGGTGCAGGCCCCATGCCCACTGAGCTTTCCTACGAGTCCGAGGCCGGCCATACGCTGACCGAGGAGGGCTATGAGTACGGCGTGACCACCGGTCGCCGTCGTCGCTGCGGCTGGTTTGACGGTCCCATCGCCAACTACGCCTCGCGCGTCAACGGTCTTACCGACATCGCCCTGACCAAGCTCGACGTGCTTTCGGTCTTCGACACCATTAAGGTGTGCGTGGCCTATGACGTCGACGGCGAGCGCTACACCAGCGTGCCCGAGCACCAGGTGCGCTTTGAGCATGCCAAGCCCATCTACGAGGAGCTTCCCGGCTGGAAGTGCGATATCACCGGCTGCCGCAGCTTTGAGGAGCTGCCGCAGGAGGCTCAGGACTACGTGGCATTTGTCGAGGATCTGGCGCACACGCGCGTGACGTTTGTCGGTGTTGGCGCCGGCCGCGAGCAGATCATCAACCGATTCTGGAAGTAATCGGCGTTATTTGGTTATTGCGATATACCCCTTCGCAGCCCGGACGGGCGGCCGAGGGGTATATTTGCTTGTAATGGGCCCGCATGGTTGACGGGCCGTTAATCCATAGAGGAGGCACCCTTGAAGGCGGACACTCAAACCATCGACATCCTGTTGTTGGGCAGCGGCGGCCGCGAGCATGCTTTGGCAGCCAAGCTCGCGGCATCACCGCGCGCCGGCAAGCTCTACATCGCCCCGGGCAACGGCGGCACCGCGAGCTGCGGCGAGAACGTGGTTCTCGACGATTGCGATCCTGCTGCCGTGGCGGCGTTTGCACAGAGCCACGGATGCGGACTCGTGGTGATTGGCCCCGAGGCTCCGCTCGTGGCGGGCGTGGCCGACGCCGTGCGCGCGGCGGGTATTCCCTGCTTTGGCCCGGGTGCCGAGGGCGCTCAGATGGAGGGCTCTAAGCTGTTCTCCAAGCAGCTTATGGAGCGCGCGGGCATTCCGACGGCCGCCTACGGCTCGTTTACCGACGAGGCTTCGGCTCTCGCCTATGTGCGCGAGCAGGGCGCTCCGCTGGTCGTGAAGGCCGACGGTCTTGCCGCGGGCAAGGGCGTTATTGTGGCAACCGAGCTTTCGCAGGCCGAAGAGGCCGTGCGCGAGTGCTTTGGCGGCACCTTTGGCGATGCCGGCAACACCGTGGTGATCGAGGAGATGCTCGTTGGCCCCGAGTGCTCGCTGCTGGCCTTTACCGACGGCAAGACCGTGCGCCCCATGGCCACCTCGCAGGACCACAAGCGCGCGCTTGAGGGCGACCTTGGTCCCAACACGGGCGGCATGGGCGTCTACAGCCCGGTGCCCATCGTGACCGACGAGGAGCACGCCACCATGGTGAAGGTCATGGAGCAGACCGTGGCCGAGCTCGCCGCCGAGGGCATCGATTACCGTGGCTGCCTGTACGGCGGCTTTATGCTTACCCCCGCCGGCCCCAAGGTGCTGGAGTTTAACGCCCGCTTTGGCGACCCCGAGACGCAGGTCGTGCTGCCGCGCCTTAAGAACGACTTGGTCGAGGTCATGCTTGCCTGCGCCAACTGCGAGCTTGACCAGATTGAGCTCGATTGGCGTGACGAGTGGGCGGTGGCCGTTGTCCTGACGAGCGCGGGCTATCCCGGCAGCTACGAGAAGGGCAAGATCATCACCGGTATCGAGGATGCCGAGGCCATGGAGAACGTGACCGTGTATCACGCCGGCACCGCCGTGGTGGACGGCCAGCTCGTGACCAACGGCGGCCGCGTGCTCGCCGTGACCGCGCTGGGCGACACGTTCGAGAACGCTCGCAACCTTGCCTACGAGGCTTGCGAAAAGATCGATTTTGAGGGCAAGACCCTGCGTCACGACATTGGCCTGCGCGCGCTGCGCGGCCGCGACGCCTGGGATGCCTAAAATCCGAGAGGAATGAGACGGATGGACGAGAAGAACGAAGAGCTCGTGGACGCGCAAATCGTCGAAGAGGACAGCCGCATGTATGGGCACGCCGAGGGCGAGCCTGGTGGCGAGGTCGCTGACGAGCCGGCGCTGGTGCTGGGCGACGACGACCCGCACGATGCCGAGCTGCACGAGAAGATTCTTTCGGAGGAGTGCGCCTGGAAGGGCAAGATCCTCGACGTCCACCGTCTTGAGGTTGAGCTGCCCAACGGTCACCGCAGCGCCCGCGATATCGTTCGCCATCCGGGTGCGGCAGCCGTTGTGGCGCTGACCGAGAGCGGCAAGATCGTACTGGTGCGTCAGTACCGCACCGCCATCGACCGCGTGACGGTTGAGATTCCCGCCGGCAAGCTCGATCCAGGCGAGGACCCGCTCGATTGTGCCAGGCGCGAGCTGCATGAGGAGACGGGCTTTAAGGCCGGGCGCATTCGCTTTTTAACGTCTATTGTCACGACCTGCGGTTTTTGCGACGAGATTATTCACATCTACCTGGCCACCAAGCTCGAGTTCGATGCGCCCAACCCCGACGATGACGAGTTTGTCAACGTTGACCTGGTGCCGCTGCACGAGCTGATCGATGCCGTGCTCGACGGCAAGATCGAGGATGCCAAGACCGTCGTGGGCGCACTTGCCTGCGACAGCATCGCGCACCGCCTTGGTGGTTCTGAGCTGTAACGAGTGGGGATAGCCCTGGGACAAGTACTACTGATTGCTTTGTCCCAGGGTCTTATGTTGCTGATATTTCTTTGAGGATCACATGCTGAAGCGTTTTCTGTCTTACTACAAGCCCCAGATGGGGCTTTTTGTTGCCGATACCATTTGCGCCCTGGTGCTCGCCGCCATTGACCTGGCGTTTCCCATTATCCTGCGCAATCTGTGCGGCGGGCTGTTTACCCAGGGCCAGACTGCCATTATGCAGGCGCTCGGTATGATCGCGGTGGGACTGGTGCTGATGTATGCCACCCGCTGCGCCTGCCGCTACTTTGTGAGCTATTGGGGCCACGTGATGGGCGCGCGCATGGAGTCCAAGATGCGCGAGGACTTGTTCGATCAGTACGAGCGTTTTAGCTTTGCGTACTTTGATCGCAACAGCTCGGGTGACATGATGAGCCGCGTGGTCAACGACCTGTTCGATATCTGCGAGGCGGCGCACCACGTGCCCGAATGGATCATTATTTGCGGTATCGAGATCATTGGCTCGTTTGTGATTCTGTTTACCATTGCGCCGGTGCTCGCGCTCGCCATGGCCGTGGTGACGGCGGTGTTCGCGGTCATTATGTTTTGGCAGAATATGCGCATGCGCGAGGTCTTTAGCGATAACCGCAAAAAGATCAGCGGCATCAATGCGCAGCTGCAGGATTCGCTGGCGGGTATGCGTGTGGTCAAAAGCTTTGCCAATGAGCAGACCGAACGCTCTAAGTTCCGTGCCTCTAACGATCGCTACCTTTCGTCCAAGGAAAACATGTATCACGCCATGGGCGTCTACACCGCGACGTATGGTCTGCTCTCGGGCGTGCTCTATGTAATCGTGGTGCTGCTGGGCGGTTGGCTCGTTGCCCAAGGCCAGCTGCAGGCGGTCGATATGGCAACCTTCGCGCTCTACATTTCGCTGTTCTGCACGCCGCTTGAGACGCTCGTCAATTCGGCCGAGACGTATCAGAAAGCCATCGCCGGCTTTAAGCGCATGGACGAGGTGCTCTCGACTGTTCCCGATATTCAGGATAAGCCGGGTGCTGCGGATCTGCAGGTGACGGCCGGCGCTGTTGAGTATCGCGACGTGTGCTTTAGCTACGAGGATGTCGAGCTGGGCGCGGGCGACGGGACGCGTCCCGTTATCGACCATATGGATCTGTCCATTAAGCCCGGTCAAACCATCGCTTTGGTTGGTCCCTCGGGCGGCGGCAAATCAACGACTTGTTCGCTGTTGCCGCGCTTTTACGACGTTGCCGCCGGCTCCATTAGCATTGACGGCCAGGATGTGCGCGACGTGACGCAGCGTAGCCTGCGCCGATCCATCGGCCTGGTGCAGCAAGATGTCTATCTGTTCGACGGAACGATTGGCGAGAACATCGCCTATGGCAAGCCGGGCGCCACGGCAGAAGAAATCGCCGAGGCGGCCCATCGCGCCAACATCGATGCTTTTATCGAGTCGCTTCCGCAGGGCTACGACACCGTGGTGGGCGAGCGCGGCAGCCGTCTTTCTGGTGGTCAAAAGCAGCGCGTCGCCATCGCGCGCGTGTTTCTCAAAAATCCCAAGATCCTTATTTTGGATGAGGCGACCAGTGCTCTGGATAACGAGAGCGAGGAGGCGGTGCAGGAGTCGCTCGAGCGCTTGGCGCGTGGCCGCACCACGATCATCATCGCTCACCGTCTCTCGACCATTAAGCATGCCGACGAGATTGCGACCGTTGAGCATGGTCGCGTTGTGGAACGTGGCACGCACGAGGAGCTTCTCGCCCGTGGCGGCACTTATGCCCGTTACTATCGAATGCAGTTCGAAGGTGCGCGTGCGCACGAGCTCGACTGATTGATATGACAGGAAGGTTATGGCTGATAAGAACCATCTGACTCCGGAAGAAGTGACGGAATTATTCTCCGAAATCGATGCATCCGGCGTCTTGGATCCTACACTCGCCAAAAAGCGTACCGAGCGCATGCGCGAGAAAGAGTCTGCCGTCAAACGCGGTGACAAGGCGACACTGGCGCGGCTGCGCAGCGAGGATCGCGCGAGCCAGGCAAAACATATCGACCCGCTGTCCGAGGACGATCCTTCGGGTTCGCAGGTGAGCCATACCATTACGAAAACTGCCATGGTCGTGGTTATCGGCATCTTGGTGCTGATTGTGGGCATGCAGATCGGCTACGGCGTGATGCGACGCCTGAACACCGCGAACCTCTCCGAGAGCGTTTCGGTGGATACCGTCTCGACCGCGCTCAAAGGTGGACTTGAATGGGGCAACGGCTTTACGCAGTTCCCGCTCGATTTTACCGTCGACGAGGCCGACGAGGGTACGGGCACGGTTGAGGTGACGGTGCTGGACACGTCTTCTGCCAATGAACTCGAGTTGCTGTCCAACGGTCAGATTCAGGCGGCGGCGCTCGCAACCAATGCCCTGCTCAACGACAAGATTGACCGTGTGGTGTATAACGTCCACGCCTATATCGACGAGGACAGCAGGATTCAGCACGATTCCTTCTTTGGCATGTTTCCCGCCCAGGGTCACCAGAGCGCCATCCTGACGTTCGTCTGGACCAAGAGCTCTTCCAACGCCACCAATATCGACTGGAAGATGCGTATCGTGAGCATGGATGACACCATTGCCGAGCGCATTCAGAAACAGGTGAACTCGGTATCGTCGCTCATCGAGGACCCGGCGGTGAGCCAGACTAAGATTGACGAGGAAAAGGCCGAACGTGACCTGGAGCACCGCCTGCACGGCCGCGAGATTTTCCGTGGCGGCAAGCTTGGCCGCACCCCGTCCGAATTACTTGAGCAGGACAAGCAAAAGTAGTCCGCAGCCACATAGAACGATGACATCCCGCGTGAGCCGCAAGCCCACGCGGGATGATTTTTCTGGGACGGGGATTAAAAAATTATTCTGTCATGTATGCGGTTGGCGAGTAGTCAATTTGGGACGGGGCTATTTTAGCTACCCCGTCCGTCAATCAACCTAACCGTCGTGCCACCAGCCGGGGCAGCTAAAATAGCCCCGTCCCAAATTGACTACTCAGCGACAAAGCTCTGCTTTCAGAATGATTTTTTAATCCCCGTCCCAGAAAAATCATTATGCATAAGAAGTCATAATTATCATTTTGTAAACAATTCTATGTAATTAACGCCATACGGCATACTTACGGTTAGAATACCGCGAGGCCTAACTACACACCTTTAAGCCGGTCCCGAGAGACCGGGAAGGAGAACTATGGCGAACAACCATATTGCGGGCGCTGCCGCCCGCACCATCGCGCCCAGCGAACTGTGCCAGCGCATGCTGGCCAAAACCAGCAAGGGTGCTTGCGGTCCCTGCATCCTGTACCTTGAGGATGGGACCATTTTTTATGGCCGTGCATGTGGTGCCGAGGGCACCGCGACCGGCGAAGTCTGCTTCAATACCTCACTCGAGGGTTACTTTGAGGTTATGACCGACCCGAGCTATGCTGGCCAGATCGTTACCATGACCTATCCGCAGATTGGCAACTATGGCATCGATGAGACCGATGTCCAGTCCGCCTTCCCCGGCGATGACGTACGCCCTGCGAGTGCTCCCGCCATGCGCGGCATGATCGTGCGCGACATGTGTGCCACGCCTTCTAACTGGCGCTCGGCCGTCAGCGTGCCGGAGTACCTGCGCGCACACGGCATCGTCGCTATCGAGGGCGTCGACACCCGAGCCCTGGTGCGCCACCTGCGCGACAATGGCTCCAAGATGGGCATTATCTCGACCGAGGTCCTCGACATCGACGAGCTTGCCGAGCGCTTGGCCTCTGCTCCCACGCTGGTGGGGGAGAACCTGGTCAAGACCGTGAGCTGCCCTGCGCCCCATCCGTTCGCCGGGAGCGATCTGCCCACCGAGCATGGCTTTGCGCTTGCGGCCCCCGCTCCCGCCCGCCACAACGTGGTCGCGTACGACTGCGGTGTCAAGCGTGGCATCCTGGAGGGTCTGGTCCGTGCTGGCTGCGCCCTCACCGTCGTGCCGTGGGATACACCCGCGCGTCAGGTACTCGACATGAATCCCGATGGCGTCTTTTTGTCCAACGGTCCCGGCGACCCCGATGCCGTGGTAGAGACCTACGAGCAGGCGCAGCAGCTGATCGGCAAGGTGCCCGTCTTTGGCATTTGCCTGGGTCACCAGATGATCAGCTTGGCATGCGGCGCCCAGATGGAAAAACTCAAATTCGGTCACCGTGGCGGTAACCAGCCGGTTATGAACCTGGTCAGCCGCCGCGTGGAAATTACCGCGCAAAACCATGGCTTTGGCCTGCTGTTCCCCAGCTTGGGCAAGCTTGTCCCCGAGCTTTCCGGCGGCGAGACCGAGCATGCGGCCGATGGAGATCTGCGCGTCTGGGTGCGCCGCGGAATCGCGCCGGTCGTGATGAATGAGCGCTTTGGCCGCATTCGCCTGACGCACGTGAACCTCAACGACGGCACCGCCGAGGGCATCCAGCTGCTCGACGCCCCGTGCTTCTCGGTCCAGTACCACCCCGAGGCCTCGCCTGGCCCCACCGATGCCCACTATCTCTTTACCGCCTTTACGCGACTCATGGACGGCGAGGAGAACTACCTGGACATCGACACCGCGAAGGACCGCCTGGCTGGCTGGAATTTCGCCGAGACTGAGACCGAGGAGAACTAACATGCCTAAACGTACTGACATCAAGCGCATCCTCGTCATTGGCTCGGGCCCCATCGTCATTGGCCAGGCCTGCGAGTTCGACTACTCCGGCGCCCAGGCCTGCAAGGTGCTCAAGGAGGATGGCTTTGAGGTCATCCTGGTCAACTCCAACCCGGCGACCATCATGACCGACCCGGGCCTGGCCGACCGCACCTATGTCGAGCCCATCACCGCCGAATTTATCGAGCGCGTGATCAAGAAGGAGCGCCCGGACGCGCTGCTGCCCACGCTGGGCGGCCAGACCGGTCTGAACGCCGCCGTCGAGCTGGCAAAGGACGGCACGCTCGACCAGTACGGCGTCGAGATGATCGGCTGCGACCTTGCCGCCATCGAGCGCGGTGAGGACCGCAAGCTCTTTAACGAGGCCATGGCCGAGATCGGCCTGGAGGTCGCGCGCTCGGGCTATGCCTACAGCGTGGCCGACGCCGAGGCCATCGCCGAGCGCGTGGGATATCCCTGCGTGCTGCGCCCGAGCTTTACCCTGGGCGGCGCCGGCGGCGGCATCGCGCACACCCACGAGGAGCTCGTCTCCATCGTGAGCCAGGGCCTTGAGCTCTCGCCCGCCCACGAGGTGCTGGTCGAGGAGTCCATCGAGGGTTGGAAAGAGTACGAGATGGAGGTCATGCGCGACCACGCCGGCAACGGCATCATCGTGTGCTCCATCGAGAACCTCGACCCCATGGGCGTGCATACCGGCGACTCCATCACCGTGGCGCCGGCGCAGACCCTCTCCGACCTTGAGTATCAGCGCATGCGTGTCGCCTCGCTCGCCATTCTGGAGAAGATCGGCGTCGAGACCGGTGGCTCCAACGTGCAGTTTGCCGTGAACCCGCAGACCGGTCGCCTGATCGTCATCGAGATGAACCCGCGCGTGAGCCGTTCGTCCGCACTGGCCTCCAAGGCCACGGGCTTCCCCATCGCCAAGGCCGCCGCTCGCCTGGCCGTGGGCTACACGCTCGACGAGATCGTCAACGACATCACCAAAGCCACGCCTGCCTGCTTTGAGCCCACGATCGACTACTGTGTGGTCAAGGTGCCGCGCTTTGCCTTTGAGAAGTTCAAGGGTACCGACCCCACGCTCACAACGCGCATGAAAGCCGTGGGCGAGATCATGGCGATCGGCCGCACCTTTGAGGAGGCCTTTGGCAAGGCCATGCGCTCGCTGGAGGACGGGCATCAGGGCATTTGCGCTGGTGGCAAGGAAGGTGCCGATAAGCTGAGCGACGACGAGCTCGCTCAGGCCGTGGGCACCCCGACTGAGCACCGCATCTTCTTTGTGGTCGAGGCTCTGCGTCGTGGCTGGGATGTCGCGCGCATCCACGCCATCTGCGGCATCGATCCGTGGTATCTCAACCGTATCAACGATATGGTGCAGGTCCAGGAGAGCATTCGCGGCCTGCGCGTGGAGGACATCGACGCCGACGCGATGCGCCTGCTCAAGCAGTATGGCACGAGCGATGCCGAGATTGCCGCGCTGACCGGCTCGGACGAGCGCTTTGTTCGCGCTTACCGTAAGGGTCTGGGCGTGGTTCCCAGCATGAAGACGGTCGACACCTGCGCTGCTGAGTTCTCGAGTGCCACGGAGTATCACTACAAGACCTACGAAAACATCTACCGCACGAGCCCGGTCGCCAAGAAGTGCGTTGCCCCCGACGAGACCACGCCGGCAGATAAGCCCAAGGCGATGATTCTGGGTGCCGGCCCCAATCGTATCGGCCAGGGTATCGAGTTTGACTACTGCTGCGTGCACGCGAGCTACGCGCTGGCGGCCCGTGGCTTCGAGACCATCATGGTCAACTGCAACCCCGAGACCGTCTCGACCGACTATGACACGTCCGATCGTCTGTACTTTGAGCCGCTCACCTACGAGGACGTCATGGACGCTATCGATGTTGAGCGCCCCGACGGCGTCGTGGTGACGCTCGGCGGCCAGACTCCGCTTAAGCTGGCGCGCATGCTCGAGGAGAGCGGCGTGAACATCATGGGTACCACGCCCGATGCCATCGATTTTGCCGAGGACCGCGAGCGCTTTGCCGCCCTGCTCGACAAGCTGGGCATTATGTACCCGCCGGCGGGTCAGGCCACCTCGTTTGAGGAGGCCGAGGCCGTGGCTGCGCATATCGGCTACCCGCTGCTGGTTCGTCCGAGCTATGTGTTGGGCGGCCGCGGTATGATGATCGCCTACGATGCCGAGCATCTGCACGATTACATGGCCGAGGCTGCGCGCATTAGCCCCGACTACCCGGTGTACCTCGACCGCTTCCTGGAGGGCGCGATCGAGTCCGATGTCGATGCCCTGTGCGACGGCGAGGAAGTCTACATCGGCGGTATTCTGGAGCATATCGAGGAGGCCGGTATCCACTCCGGTGACTCCGCGACTTGCATTCCGCCGTTTAGCTTTAGCGAGAGTCTGCAGGCGAAGCTCCGCGAGACCACGCGCCGCATTGCGATGGCGCTGGGAGTTCGCGGCCTGGTCAATGTGCAGTATGCCATCAAGGGCGAGACCGTCTACGTGATCGAGGCCAACCCGCGTGCCAGCCGTACCGTGCCGTTTATCTCCAAGGCCACCGGCGTGCCGCTGGCCAAGTGCGCGGCGCGCATCATGGCGGGCGATTCCATCGCGAGCCTGGGCCTGCCGAGCGACGAGCGCCAGCTGGACTGCTTCTGCATGAAGGAAGCCGTTATGCCCTGGGGCCGTTTCCCGGGAGCCGACGTTATCCTGGGGCCCGAGATGAAGTCGACGGGCGAGGTCATGGGTGTCGCCAAGAGCTATCCCGAGGCATACGCCAAGACACAGCTGGCGATTGACTACAAACTGCCCGATCCGAGCGCCGGCAAGGTGTTCATTAGCGTGTGCGATCGCGACAAGCGCCATATCCTTTCGGTCGCCCGTATCCTGCGCTATCTGGGCTTTGACATCTGCTCTACCGAGGGTACGGCGCGCGTGCTGCGTGGAGGCAACGTGACGTGCGAGGTCGTGGAAAAGATCAGCGGCCCACACGACGGCGAGCGCCCCAACATCGGTGACCTTATCGCCGATGGCAAGATCGCGGTAATCATCAATACGCCGTACGGCCCGGGCTCGCGCGGCGACGGCTATCTGTTGCGCACCGAGGCGGTGCGCCGCGGCGTGACCTGCGTGACGGCGATGTCTGCCGCCAACACCTACGTGAGTGCTATCGAGGCGGTGCGCGAGGACCAGCAGGGCCACGGCAGCGCCAACGACATGGGCATGGACGTCATCGCCCTGCAGGACCTGCCGCAGTACACGGTGTAATGTGACCTGGTCGGCCGGGGCGGCAGCCGGACACTTTCTCTCGGAAACTGGGCTTCGCGAAGTTTTCCGAGAGAAAGGTCCGCCTCCCGCCCCGGCCTGCGGTGACTCGGTTGCACCGTGTGCTGCAGAAGGGGCTTTGCGCGATGACTAG
>NZ_JBNPOK010000032.1:0-17243 GCF_050315135.1 Collinsella sp. SGI.033 | reverse complement strand
GTGCGCAGCGGGGGTTCTTTCATGTCCGAGGACGCGCTGGGAAGTCACCCCATGCGGCCAGCGGACTACTATGCGGCCTTGGACTAGAACATGCCCAAGAAACCGTGCACAAACAGCGCGGCCAGAGCGGCACCGATAAACGGCGCGATGCCAGGAACGAGCAGACCGTACTTCCAGTTGTTGTCAGCCTTGTTCTTGATCGGCAGCACCTGATAGGCCATGCGAGGACCAAGGTCGCGTGCCTGGTTCATGGCGAAGCCGGTGATGCCACCCATGCCCATGCCAACGGCCCAAACGATCAGGCCGACGCAGATAGCGAGCATCAGAACGTTCTCGCCGGCGCGGCTAGCGGCAGCAAGGATGGCGCTGATGAACACAAAGGTGCAGATAGCCTCACAGAAGAAGTTGCGGGCATAGTTCGTGCCCTCGGTGGTGGGGTTGGTCGAGAAGATGTTGCGCTGGGCGATGGGGTCGACGACGCCCTCGGAAGCCTTGAACTCATCGGCATACATAAACCAAGCGATTACGGCGCCCACAAAGCCGCCGAGCATATCGGCAATCATGAAGGGGATGCAGCTGCTCCACGGCACCAGACCGACGATGCACTGGGCAAGCACCATAGCCGGGTTCATGCACACGGCGCCGCCAAAGACAAACAGGCAGACCGAGATGCCAAAAGACCAGGTGGTGATGGCAAACATGTGGCCGGAGCCCTGATACTTGGTGCCCTTAAGCACGGTATCGCAGTGTACGCCCACGCCAAAGATGATCATGAGGGCCGTTGCACCGAATTCGCAGAGGAGTTTGGTAAGCATAAAACATTATCTTTCTTGTCGGTTACAAACGATTCGTTTAGGCCGCGCGCTAGTGCTGAGCGACGACAACGCCCAGGCCATCGGGAATGACGGCTACCTTGGCATCGGCACCCTTCATTTCAAAGGCGAGCTTGAGCGCCTCCTCGAGGGTGTTGACCGGCGTCATATGCACATCCTTGAGCATCTGGTGATCGCACAGGTCGGTGACCATGATCACAGGGTGATGCGCCAGGATGCGGGCAAAGATCTGGCTCGTCCACTGGTCGGGCAGGGTCTCGTCCTTAGGACGGTCGATGCAGGCGCGCTCAAACTCTGCCGGATCGTTGTCGGCGATGTTGTGATAGAAGCCCTCGCCACCGTGACCATCGGCGCAACCGGCGACATCGATGATCACGCCGCCCTCGGGAAGTGTGGCCTCGGCAGCGCACATGCCCTTCACGGCCTGATAGACGTTCTGATCGAGCGGATAGCCACCGTTGGTGGTGATGGCAATCTCGCACTCGACGGGCTCAACGCCGGCAAGACTCTTCACGAACTCGCAGCCGGCCTCGTGCGCCTTGTGAATGTCGCCGGCAAAGGAGCCGATGACCTCGTGCTTGCCGTTGAGCACCACGTTGAGCACAAAGGCAAGGTGAGCCATCTCGGCAGCGGCAAACATGTCCTCGCTCACGTGGTTGTGGCACAGGTTGCCGGCGCGCGAATGGGAATCGTTCACAAACTGGCCGTTGTGGTTGTACATGATGGTCTTGTAGCTGGCGATGCCGGGCAGCACGGACTTGCGGCTGCCAGAAAAACCGGCAAAGAAGTGCGGCTCAATAAAGCCCTCGGCAAGCAGTAGATCGCAATCGGCGGCAATCTTGTTGATGATGCACTCGCCACCAGAAGGCAGGGTGCCAATCTTTTCCATCATGCTGTCGTCGGTCGCGACGTGCATGACAATTTCCTCGTTGGCAACGATCTCCTCGCCATACTTGTTGACGAGTTCCTCGTGCGTCGATGGACGATGCATACCCGTAGCAACCAGAATGCGAACGCGCGCCTCAGGCACAGCGGAGTGGATGTGATGCAGCAGAATAGGCATCGTCACACGCGAGGGAACGGGGCGCGTATGGTCGGAGCTAATGATGACAATATCCTTCTTGCCAGCGCAAAGCTCCTCGAGCGAAGGCGATCCATAAGGGTTGGCAAGCGACTCCTCTACCAGCTTTTCCTGCGATTTTGCAGTCTTAAACTCGTTTTGGTGACCTTCCATCACACCCGCGAAGTTCTTATCCTCGAGCTCCAGATGCAATGTCTTGTGGTCAAACGGCAGTTCACATTCAAACAATGACGAGCGCCCTCTTCCTTTCAACTGACACACTAGATAAACCGTTGGAAGGATACGCCGCTCACCGAAAAACGCCACCGTCCACCGAGTCGTTAACACAACGTTCATATTTGACCCACAACAAAACGGCCGCGATCCCAAGAGGGACCGCGGCCTCCTGTCAAAGAAGCTATGGGCAGGGTGGATTACGCAGCGCCGAGGCAAACATCAATCCTGTGGCATGCGCGTGTAAGCTATCTTGCATAAATAGGTCAATATACTGCATAGAATGACGCATTGGGTTTCGAACCGCAACATGGTAGCCCCCTCCGGAGCGTGCATTTTTGCGAGTATTCAGCATCGCAAGATAAGATTTTCGTGTCAAAAGTCTTTCAAAAGGTAGATCGTCCTCATGACTCGTCCCATCTGGATAACATGCGGCGAGAAACCAGCCATATATGAGCATCGCCAAGGCCCAATTGTCTTGCAAAATCATCAACAAAGGCAGCGAGGGCCGGCTATGGCCTTATGCATCGATCTTTGGCTGCTGAAAACTCCGTTTTTTGCACGTCGCCCCAGGCACCACCCTCACCCAGCGGCCTTCCGCCGAAGCTGAACATCGCAGGGCCCGCCATCAGTTTACTTTTAGGCACACTCCGCAGGACGCAAGAAGCCCTCGCCGCACTCCACGCTATGCGCGAAGCGCACCATTCTTCTCCTCGGCTTTAATTCCAGAAGACCGAGGACGAAGGGGCCCGACGGGTTTCCCTCTGAATGCATTCCGCAGCACGAAGCCCTTTCCAAACGCGCGAAGCGCGCCATTATTCCCCCAGCAGTAATCCGCCGAAGACCGGACATCGCAGGGCCCGCCATCAGTTTACTTTTAGGCACACTCCGCAGGACGCAAGAAGCCCTCGCCGCACTCCACGCCATGCGCGAAGCGCGCCATTCTTCCCCTCAGCTTTAATTCCAGAAGACCGAGGACGAAGGGGCCCGACGGGTTTCCCTCTGAATGCATTCCGCAGCACGAAGCCCCCTTATCCGCAGCTCCGAAGGAGCAGGATAAGGGGGCTTCAAGTGCGAGGACGCATTCAGAGGGAAACCCGTCGGGCCCCGGTGAGAGCCACAGGGCTATCGATTACCCCGTGTTCTGCAGACCTGCCGAGACGCCGGTCACAGTCGAAAGAATCAGGCTCATGTACTCGGCCTTCTTCTCCTCGGCCATCTCGTCCTGGTTCATACGCACCTCGCGAAGGGCGCGGACCTGGGCGATGGACAGGGCGTCGACGTAGGGGTTACGCACGCGAACGGCACAGCCGAGCACGCGACGACGCTGCAGCGGCCACTCGTCACCAACGATGGCAAGGACCCACTTGCGGGTGAGTTGCATCTCGGTAAAGACCTTCTTGGACAGATCATCGCGGTCACCCAGATGCAGATACATCTTGGCAATGCGCTGATCGGTCTTAGCAATCGACATCTCGATGTTATCGATAAAGGTGCGGAAGAACGGCCACTCCTGGTAGGCAGCCTTGAGCTGGTCAAGATCGCCCAGCTGCTCGCAGGCGGTGCCCAGGCCGTACCAAGCGGCCAGGTTAATGCGTGCCTGGCTCCAGCTGAAAATCCACGGAATGGTACGCAGGTCGTCGAGCGACTTGGCACCCAAGCCGCGCTTGGCGGGACGCGAGCCAATCGGCAGCAGACCGACCTCGGTCAGCGGCGTCACAGTCGAGAACCACGGTGCAAAGTCCTCGGTGTTCAGCAGGTCCAGATAGCGCTCGTGGCTTGCGGCGTTGAGTTTCTCGGCCATATCCCAGAACTTCTGCGTGGTCTCGGTGTTGGTCTTCTCGACGCTCGGGGCCGACTGCAAAAGCGTTGCGGCGGCAACGGACTCAACATGGCGCTGAGCCAGCGTGCGGTTGCCGTAACGGGCAAAGATGACCTCGCCCTGCTCGGTGAGCTTAAAGAAGCAGTTGACCGAACCCTTGGGCTGCGCCAGTACGGCCTTGTTGGCCGGGCCGCCACCACGGCCCACGGCGCCGCCGCGACCGTGCATGAGCACCAGGTCGATATCGTTCTTCTCGGCCCACTTGGCGATGCGCTCCTGCGCGGAGTGCAGCGCAAGCATGGCCGTGGTAGGACCGGCATCCTTGGAGGAGTCGGAGTAGCCCAGCATAACCTCCATGCGGCGGTTGGTCTGGGCAAGACGCTTCTGCACCACGGGCAGCGTAAGCATCTGGTCGAGCACGTCAACACAGCCCTCGAGGTCCTCGAGCTGCTCGAACAGCGGGATCACGTCGAGCTCGGGAACGTCCTCCTCGTGTGCGAAGGACAGGTGGGCCAGCTCAAAGACGTCGGCCACATGCTGGGCACTCTTGGTAAACGAGATGATGTAGCGGTGTGCCATCTTCTTACCGTAGCGCTTTTGGATGGAGCCGATAGCGCGGAAGGTGTCGATGACCTCGCGCGTCATGGGCTGCAGGTCGCCATGGATACCGTTTTCGTGGATATCCTTAAGGGCGCGGGCATGCACCACGGAGTGCTGACGGAACTCCATCTCGACCATATGGAAGCCGAAGGACTCGACCTGCCAGATGATGGTCTGCACCGGGCCGTAGGCGGCACGGACGGCACCGCAGGCAGCCAGCGAACGCTGGACGACGCGCAGGTCATCCAGGAACTCGTCGGCGCTGTGATACATGGTGTCGGTGATACGGCGTACGGTGGCGTTCAGACGGTCGGCCATGACGAGCATGACGGCGCGATGCGGCTCGTGCTCGGAGATAAGCTCGGCGCGGGCCGTGTAATGCGCACTCATCTCGACCTGATGGTTCCACAGGTTGATGAGCTCGGCAGACGGCTTGCTGTAGGTGGCCTCGAGCGTGAGGTTGCGGCCGATGCGGCGGCACTTGTCCTCGAGCTTGAGCACCATGTGGGTGAAGTACTTGGCGGCGACCTCACGGCTCACCTTGGCGGTGACGTTGGGGTTACCGTCGCGGTCGGAACCGATCCAGCTGCCGGGATGGAAGAACGCCGGGCACAGCGGCGGCACGGTACCGGCCTTGTCACCCAGCACCCAGTCGTCAAAGCGACGATAGATGACGGGGATGACGTCGAACAGCGTGTTATCGAAGATGTCGATGATGGTATCGGCTTCCTCGACCGGCGTGGGCTTCTTGAGCGCGATGGGGCTCGTACGCACCAGGGCGTCGATCTCCTGCAGCATATGGCGCTCGTTCTCCACCAGGTCGGAGCCGCCCAGACGCGGACGCTCCTCCAGCAGGTTAGAGATACGGCGAATCTTGCCCTCGACGGCCTTGCGACGGGCCTCGGTGGGATGCGCGGTAAAGACGGGATGGAACTCAAGCTTGCCGAGCAGCTCGTTGGCGCCCTCGACACCCATCTCATCCACCAGCTGGTGATAGGCGACGGTGAGTTCGTTGGCAGGATCGACCTCGGTATCGGTCGATGCGCCGGCCTCACGCTCGCGCAGCTGCTTCACACGGTAGTTCTCCTCCGACAGGTTTGCCAGATGGAAGAAGCTCGTAAAGGCGCGGACGATAACCTGCTGCTTATCGAGCGGTAGGCTGTCGATCAAATCGACGACCTCGCGAAACGCCACAGCAGTGGGCTCGTCGGCGGTGGGCACGCCCTGCTCGTCGACGGCCTCGTCGGCGGCACGGCTACCGGGGTTGCCGGCATTGGCCACGATCTCGGCCGACAGAATCTTGTCGAACAGGTCCGCGATCTCGGGATCATACTCGCTAAGCACACGGCGCTCCAGGCGCAGGAACAGCGCAAGGTTGTCGCGCAGCTCCTCGGGAATCTCAATCTCGGCGAGACGCTCCCTGGACTCGGCATTCGAGCCGATTCGGTTAACGAGGCGGTTGACCACGGCAGCGACGCGCGCCGCGGCTTCGGGTACAGACTGGTTGCTTAGGTTCTCAGCCACGTTTCCTCCCATTCCTCCTTCTATGCACGTAACATGCGGTATTCATTATAGGCACTTGAGAAACACTTTCGACACTGATTGCGCTTTACCACACAAAAGTATTTTCTGCATTGCAAGGCTTTTTACCCCAAATGGTCGTATTTCTCGGTGGGCGGCATATGCAAACGGGGACATTCCGCATAAAAGCGAAACACCCCCGTAACAATCGTTCGCCGCGAGCGGGACGCGTTAGCGGACCCGCAGCTCAAAATGATGCCCTACAGGCGCTCGCGAACCGCCTCGACAACGTTGGCCAGATCGACCAGTACCTCGTCATGGCTCTGCATGTCGCGCACCTTGACCTTGCCGGCTGCAAGCTCGTCGCCGCCCAAGACCAAAATGAGCTTGGCGCCCACCTTGTCGGCCTGCTTAAACTGAGCCTTGAGCGAACGACCCTGATAGTCTGCCTCGGTCACGATGCCTGCGGCGCGAAGCTTCTGCGTAATGGCAAAAACGTTCTGACGCAGTTCCTTGCCGGCGTTGGCAACGTAGACACACGGAGCCTCATCGGCACCCAGGTCGCTGCCAAAGGCCTGCAGGGCCAGCAGGGCGCGCTCAAAACCGACGGCGAAGCCGACACCGGCCGTGGGCTTGCCGCCCTCGAGCTCGACCAGGCCGTCGTAGCGGCCGCCGCCACCGATGGAGCCGACGCCGGCGCCGGGGGCCTCGACCTCAAAGACGGTACGGGTGTAGTAGTCCAGGCCGCGCACCAGGGTGGGGTCCTCGACATACTCGATGCCGGCGGCATCCAGATAGCGCTTGACCTGCTCGTAGTGCTCGCGGCACTCGTCGCACAGGTTGTCACCCATCAGCGGGGCCTCGGCCATGATCTCGCGGCAATGGTCGTTCTTGCAGTCGAAGGCGCGCAGCGGGTTGAGCTCGGCGCGCTCGCGGCACTCATCGCACATCTCGTCGGCGTGATCGAGAATGAACTGCTTGACCTGTTCGCGATAGGCCGGACGGCACTGGGCATCACCCATCGAGTTAATGAGCAGACGGAGCTTGGAAAGATCGAAGCCCAGACGCTTGTAGAACTCCATGAGCATAATGATGCACTCGGCGTCCGCAGCCGGATCGGGAGCACCGAGCCACTCGATGCCCACCTGGTGGAACTGACGCAGGCGGCCCTTCTGGGGGCGCTCGCCGCGGAACATGGCCTCGGCATAGTAGGCCTTAAACGGCGTGGAGCCCTGGGGCACCAGGTTGTTCTCCACGACGGCGCGCACCACGCCGGCAGTGCCCTCGGGACGAAGCGCCAAGCGCTGTTTGGGCTTGAGCTTGGCATCGGTGCCCTCGGTAAAGACACGCTCCAGGTTGGCGCCGCTAAACACGCGGAACATCTCCTTGCGCACGACATCGGTCGACTGGCCGATGCCGTGGACAAACACGTCCACCTGCTCGATCGCGGGCGTCTCGATGGGCTTAAAGCCAAACGGCTCGAACACGCCGGCAGCGATCCGCTGCATCTTTTGCCAGGCGCGCATCTCGGCGCCGATAAGGTCGCGGGTTCCCTCCGCCTTCTGTGCCTGCATGGGCAAACACCTTTCTTTTAGTATCGCGTCATAGGTAGTGGTCATTATACGGCACAAAAACAAAACGCGGCGACGCGTCTGACCGAACGAGGGTATGGGGGCTCGTTCAGCCAGACGTGCCGCCGCTGCAGCCGATCCGCTTTCCTCCGCCCCCCTTCGAATCACACAATCTGTTGGGGACAGAGGAAAACGGATCATTTTGTATGCCCGTGGCCGCCTTGGAAACCGAATGATGGTACGAGCATCCATTCGGCTTCCAAGGCGGCCACGGACAGAACACGGGGCGAACAGAAAAGAGCGACGGACGTCTACTCCCCCGCCACGCTCGCACGCAGCTTAGCGGCGATGGGCTCGGATGCCAGCAGGAATACGAGCATGACCACAGAACACACCAGGCACACGATCCAGGTGCTCGCAAAGGAGCCCGTGGCATCGAACAGCACGCCCGAGACAATGGCACCCACGGTGCCGCCGACCATCTCGAGCGAGGTAATGGTGCCCGTGACCTTGCCCAGATCGGCCATGCCAAACTGCTTGGACGCGGCGATAGTGGGCGTGATGGTGCCCATGCACGTTCCGACACCAAAGCTCACGGCAGCCACGATGGGACCAAGATCGGTTGCGGGGAAGCACAGGGCGACGCAGGCGATAATGCACGCAACGGATCCCAACACGTTGCCAAAACGTAGGCCAAAGCGATCGTAAATGACGCCGAGCGAAATCTTGGCGATAACGACGGTGACCATATAGGCCGAAAGCACAGTGCCCGCCCACACGGGGTCGTGACCGCCCGTGACGATCTTGGCGCCGTTGACGGTAACGCTCGTCATGTTGGTGACCTGGTTGGGCAAGATGGCACCGTTAACGAGGCCCATAAAGAGAAAGGCGACGACAAGCAGCCAAAACGCCGGGCTCTTCTTGATGCGCGACCAACCGACGTTAACCTCGGGAGCCGTGTGCTCGTCCTTGTCGCCAGCTGTCGAGACGGACGGATCGCCCGGGTTCTCGCCGAGCGGCTTAAGGCCTATCTCAGAAGGCTTGGTGCGGAAGGAATAGGCCGTGATGGGCAGCGCCGCCACCATGCAGATCGCCGCGAGCACCAGGAAGGCGGAACGCCAGCCAACGCTCACGATAAGCGAGCTCACGGTGGGAGACAGAATAGCGCCTCCAAAGCCCGAGCCCGAAAGTGCTATGGAGATCGCAAGGCCTCGCTTGGCCGTAAACCAGTTGGCGGTCACAAGGCTAATGAGCAGGCGGGTCGAGGCGACGGCAAAGCAGCCCGAGACGGCAAAGAGCACGTAGACCTGCCACAACTCACCGACAAAGCTCATCCCGGCAAGAACGGCAGAGGTGGCGATAACGGTAAGGGAACCCAAGATGCGACCGCTCACTTTGTCGGCAACATGGCCAATGACAAGCGAGCCGACAACGCTCACCACGGTTGAGATGGCGTTGGAGATGTTGTACTGAGCAAGGGAAATGCCCAAGTCGCTCACGATAAGCGGCTGAAACAGGCTCATGCAGTTAACGAAAATCGTGTAACACGTGGCCATGATGACAAAGCCGGAAGCCACGACGAGCCAACCGGGGAAGAATTTATGCTGCTGGGACATGGATTACTCCTTGTGGTCGGCGATATAGCCCAGGGCGACCGCCGCATAAGCCGCGGCGCCGAGCGGCAACGCGGCATCGCTAAAGCGTGCCTTGGGATGGTGCTGGGCAAAGTGCTCGTCCGTATCGGTCACAGCCGCACCGAGCGTAAAGTACGCGCTCGGTATCTCGCTCGAGATAAGCGCAAAGTCCTCGCTCGCCATGGCATGGAACAGAGGCAGGAAGGCGGCCTTGGGCAACGTCGCACCCACATAGCCAAGCGAAGCCTGGGTCATATCGTCATCGAGCACGAGCGGGGGAACATCCGAGAGCGTCTCGATAGTCGCCGGCGTACGATAAGTCGTGGCAACGCCTTTGACGACCTCCGCGATGCGGGTCTTGAGGTGCTCCATGAGCTCAACGTCAAAGCCGCGCAATGTTCCCTCGAGCACGCAGGTGTCGGGAATCACATTGGCCGCTTGGCCACCGGCAAACTTACCCACGGTGAGTGCGACCTCCTTGGCCGCCGGCACCTCGCGAGCGATAAGCTCCTGGAGCGCCAGGTGCACATGCACGCCTGCCGTGATGGGGTCGATGCAGATCTCGGGACTCGAACCGTGGCCGCCCTTGCCCTGCAGCGTAATGCGGAAACCGTACACGCCCGAAAGCGCCGGGCTGCCGTAGAGCACCAGGCCAAGCGGCGACTGGCTGTTGACATGCATGGCAAAAGCCGCCTGAGGACGCGGGTTCTCGAGCAAGCCGTCGGCGATGGCAGCACGTGCCCCCTCAAAGGTCTCCTCGCCCGGCTGGAACAACAGCTTGACGGTGGCATTGGCGTCGACAAGCGCGGCCTCGCGAGCCTTGAGCAGGCGCGCCGCACCAAGCAGCGCCGTCGCGTGCATATCGTGACCGCAAGCATGCATGCAGCCATTGGTAGATGCAAAGGGCTCGCCGGATTCCTCGACAACGGGCAGGGCATCCATGTCGCCGCGCAGCATAACGACCGTACCGGCCTGTTCGTCCGTGCAGACGCCATTGCCCTGGGCCGCGGCGGCACCGGCACCGACAAGGCCCACAACGCAGGAACCATCGACGAGCGTGGAAAATGGGATGTCCATCTCGTTCAGGCGCGCTTGGATATACGCAGAGGTCTGTGGGAGATCGTTACCGAGTTCGGGCATCCGATGCAGATCGTGACGCCATGCGGCAAGCTCATCGGCAAAAGCCTGAGCCTCTTTGACCAGACCGTCGCCAATGGCGGCTTGCGCCGCCGCTGAGGTCTGAAGCGCTGGTTGTGGTTGGAAATCGGACAGAGCTGGTGCCATAGATGCCCTCCAGTAAGGTTTTAGCAGCAAGCACTTTCATACTCTAAAGTGCAAGGCATAACTTTAAAGGCGACGCATAAAAAACGCCGCCCCAGAAGGACGGCGCAACAGATTGTTTACAAACGCGCTCGCGGCTTTTTACGCAAAAAGTCAAAGTGCGTCTCGCTCAAGATAATCGACAGGAAGATGAGCGCAAAGCCGGCAAGCAAACGCGAGGTGAGCACCTCCCCCATCAGCAGCACCGAGAACAGCACGCCCGATGGCGACTCCATCGAAAGCAGTAGTGAGCCCGTCGAGGCCGGGACATGCGCCAAGCCCACGTTTTGGATGAGCAAACCCACGCATGTGCAGCCTACCGAGAGAAATGCCATCACGCCAATAAAGCTCGGCGTCCACACGGATAAAGGCGCCTGGGTCTCGAACGGCAGCGAAGAGATCAGGCACAGCACACCGTTGCCCGCAAACATCCAAAACGTGATGACGTTGATGTCCATCTTGCGACCGTACTTAGCGGCCACCGCCATCTGGATAGCAAAGAAGACCGCGCCGCCCAGCGTAATAACATCGCCGGCATTGAACTCGACGCTATCAAGCGCCACCAAGCCAATGCCCGCCAGACACAGCAACGCGGCGCCCAAGTTGTAACGGGTAAGTTTTTCGCCGCTTAGGACATAGCTCGCAAACGGAACCAAGATACAGTACGTGCCCGTCAAAAACGCGCTTTTGCCTGCCGTGGTCTGCGCCAGGCCAATCGTCTGCAAACCGTAGGCACCCCACATGAGCACGCCCATGCCAAGTCCAACAATCAGATTTCGAGCGTTGAAATGGGCAACAATGCGCTTGTGGAAGACGGCAAGCATGACCAGCGACGCCGGAAGAAAGCGAATGTAGAGCAGCTCGAACACCGGAATGGTATCGAGCGCGTCCTTCATGGTGGTAAAGGAATAGCCCCAGATGACCGCTATCGAAAGCAGCAAGACCTTCCAGAACAGCGGCGAGCGCGCACCGGCACCGCGAGAGGCACCGCCGGCACCCAGGTCTTCGCGGGCTACAGGGCTATCGGGCATATTTTCGATTTCAATAACGGCATGATGGGCCATAGGGCATCCTCGCGCTCGGTCTGGGCGTGGTGTCCGCACGCGCGCGACCGCATGCCGCCTCATGGTCAAATAAAAACGGGACGCGCCGGACCCCCGGCACGCCCCGCAACTGTAGCAACAATCAAGCAGCCCACGCAATTCAGCCCACTAAAGTATCGAACACAAAAGCCTCGATGCTCCGGCAATGTCAGCGTTCACATTGTTGCGCTAGATTAGTTTTGTACTCTCCAGCTTTTCGATAATCCAGTCGTTGGCTTTGATGACCGGACGACGGAAGACCACACCCAGGGCCAGCGACGGAATCAGATAGCTCGCCAGAATACCCAGCTCAACCCAGTACTCCATATGGTAGGCGCCAGCCATGGCGGCATGCATGGCGTTGATGCCATGGGTAAACGGCAGGAACGGATAGATCGCCTGGAACACGGGGCCGGTCATCTCGATGGGGAATGTGCCGCCCGAGCCACCGACCTGCATGACCAACAGCACGACAGCGAGCGCCTTGCCGATATCGCCAAACGAAACCGTAAGCGTGTAGACGATATTGGAGAACACGAGACTCGCGATCCAGCCCGCCAACACAAACTGCAGCGGGTTGTCACACTGGATTCCAAAGAACAGGATGTCGCCGGCGCACACGAGCGTCGCCTGCAGCAAGGCCAAGCCGCCAAAGAACAAGTAGCGGCCCAAATAGATCTCGTGCAGGCGTACGGGGATGAGCTCGTTGATAAGCTCATCGTCGACCGAGACCTTCATCATGGCTGCCAGCACAATCGAACCCACCCACAGCGATAGAATCGTGTAGAACGGTGCCATGGCCGAACCGTAGTTGCGGATCGGATAGACCGGCTTGCGGTCGAGCGCAACGGGGCCGGAAAGCGACGCGGCGAGGCCCTCGGGGTCGTTGCCGATCATCGTCTTGATCGTGGCTAGATCATCAGACATAAGGGCACCGTCGAGCTCGTCCTTAAACGCGCCGATCTTGTCCGACGCCTCGCCCAGCTGATCGGAAGCCTTGTTGACCAGCTTTGCAGCCTTGGAGAGGCCCTTTGACAGCGAACCGGATGCGTCGGTCAGGCCGTCTACGGCGCTATCCAGATCGCCCGAGATACCATCGAGCGAGTCTAGAATGCCCGAGACGGTCTTCTTGAGCTCCTTGGCCTTAACCGAGAACGTGGAATCGTAATCGGATTTGGCGCCCGCGATGCCGGCCTTGGCATCGTCGATGGCCTGGTCGACCTCGGCACGCGAGTTGTTGACCTCCGTCATTCCGTCCGAAAGGGACTCTGCGGTCGCCATCAGGTCCTTCGCATTGTTGCGGTACTCCATGGCAATTCTGCCCAGCGACGTCGCAGCGGACTTGAGGCCGTCCTTCAAATTCTCATCGCTCACCTGCTCGGCAAAGTCGCGGAGCTGGTCGGCCGTGGCGTCGATATCGTCGGCACGTTTATTGAGTGACTTAGCGCCATCTTTGAGCTGAGACACCGTAAGATTGACATGCTGGTTTGCAGCGTAGAATGCGTTTGCGAGCTCGGTGGAAACCTTATCGAACGAACCCGCGCTCCCATCAATAGCGGCATCGATCGCATCGCTGGCGGACTTGAGCGCTTGCTCGGAATCGGCAATACCGCTCTCGGCATGCCGCATGAGCTGCTTCACCGACTCCTCGGTCGATCCGGACTGCTTGAGCATACCGCCCGCCGACATCAGCGAATCGGACGTGGAGCTCAAAATGCCCGCGAGCGACGTTGCGCTGGCCTGAATGTCCTGCAAGTCCTGGACCGAATCGCCAAGCGTCGAGGACAGGTTGGCGATAAAGTTGCTCACCTGGTCGGTGCTCATGTAATCGAGCAGGCTGGACACCGTCTTAAGGCCGATGGTCGTGATGGTCTTGGTAAAGGTCTCATTGACTTGGCTCTGGACGGCGCTCGAGCCCTTCTCGGTCACAATCTGGGCAATGGCGTTGGCCTTCTGGTTCTCGTAGAACTCGATATCGGCATGCTTCACGTCGTTCGAAAAGAGCGTCATCATGTCGGCGCTAAACGTTTTAGGGATAACGACGGCAGCGTAGTACGCGCCCGACTTAACGCCCTCGATCGCCTTATCGCGGTCGTTGAGGACAACCCAGTCGAAGTTCTCGTTGCCGCGCAGGGTGGCGGTTACGTTTTCGCCCACGTTGACCTCGACGGGAATCAGATCGCTCTCGTAGCCCTCGTCGGTGTTGACCACGGCAATCTTAAGATTGCCGGTGTTGCCGTACGGATCCCAGCTGCCGGCGATGTTAAACCACGCATACAGGCACGGCACGATAATGAGACCCATCACGACAATCAAGCCGATCACGGAGCGAGACACGTTTTGGACATCGCGCTTAAACAGGTGCAGGATGTTTTTCATTTATGCCTCACCTCCTTTAGAGTGCTTGCCAAGCGGGGTGGTGTCCCCGTCGTTTCCGTTTACGTTGTCAACGCCGTCGGCATCTTGAGCCTTACGATGCGCACCGATATGCGGCAGACGGCTCGTGGGCTGTTCGCTGTCCTTGGTGCCCCGCTCGCTGGCGTTGAGACCAAACATGCGACGGGCAGCAGGGATGGCAGCCGTGTGCTCGCGCATCTCGCGGCGCAGGTCCTCGTCCGAAAGCGCCGAGATGCGCAACTGGGTATTGAGGCTCGCGCGGATATATTCGATATTGATAAGCCAGCCGCAGATGGCAATAACCGAGATGATCCAAATGACAAGCAGGATGATCTTGCCGTTATTGTCGATATCGAGAACCGTCGACAGGACAAAGAGCAGGACCTGAACGCCCACCACGGCGGCAAAACCGCCCTTGATGTAGTACGGGTAGCGATGTTCAAAGGCGACCGCATGATCGAGCAGTTCGCGACGGTACGAATCAGAATCGAGCATGACACGCATGGCCGTGCGCAGCGAGTAGCGCTGGCGCGGCAGGTCGTTGGACTCGCAAATCATCATACCGGTCGTGGAAAGCTGTTTATCAAAGAGCAGGTTAAGGTTGAGCAGCAGCGGACGCAGCTGTAGGCCGATAAAGAGCGCCACGATCAAGAACACGCCCAGAATGCACAGGTTAAACAGGTAGTTGAACGAATACATGCCGCCGACCGTCTCGCGCAGCAGATTGATGCCGTAGGTAAAGGGCAGCAGCGGATGCAGCCACTGGAAGAAGCCGGGCATCATCTCGATGGGGTACATGCCCGAAGAGCCCGGAATCTGCACAATGACCAGGATGACGCCGATCGCCTTGCCGATATGCTTAAACGTGGTGGACAGCGCATAGATGATATTGACGTAGGTGAACGAAATGGCGATGCCGCCCAGCACGAACAGCAGCGGGCTGACGCACTGCACGCCAATCACCAGATCGCCTACCGTAACGATAATGGCCTGGAATGCGCCCAGGATCACCAGTAGCAGCCAGCGGCCAAAGTAGCCCTGACGCGCGGTAAAGCTGCCGATGCCTTCGCGGTCGACCTCGAGCTTGTAGATAGCGATAAGCACGTAGCCGCCCACCCAAAGCGCCAGATTGGTATAGAAGGGAGCGATGCCCGAGCCAAAGCTCTTGACCGGGAAAATTGACTTGGAAGTCAGCTCTACGGGAGATGCCATAAAGTCTGCCACGTCATTGACGTCGACACCCATCAGATCAGCCAGCTCGCCCATGGACTCGGAGGTCTGCAGCGCCGCAATGTCGTTGGCGGCGGTTGCGAGCTTGTCCTGGACCTTGGCAAGCGAGGCATCGGTCTGAGACAGCGTGGTCTTGGCCTGACCGAGCGTAGCGTTGAGTTGCGAAAGTGTACCGCGCGCACTTGCAATAGTAGGCGTGAGGCCAGACACGATTCCCGTCAGATCACCCGAGACGGCGGCAAATGAATCAAGCGCGCTCGAGGCCTTCGGCAGCGCGTTTTGACCCAGGTCCGTCTGGGCCTGGCCAAGGTTAGTCGCACCGGTCTGGATTGCGTTATTGATAGCGTCGCTGGCACCCGAGACAGCCGCGGCGTCATTCGCCATGGCGCTCGACTGCGCAGACAGACTATCCTTGATGCTCTGAAGCTTTTCATTCTGCTCGCGGAGCAAATCGATGGTCGATACAATGCGCGCGTCAATTTCCTCGGAACCTGTCGACGTGTCATTAACGAGAATTTCCAAGTGCCCGATAACGGCCTTATTGTGGTCGATCGTCGCCTGGAGAGACTCAAGCGAGTTGTCGATACGGGTGGTCGTAGATGTGACCGTGCCCGTCAGCTTGCCAATCGCAGCGTTCGCGGAGGCTGACGTCTTGGTGAGCGCAAGGCTGCCTTCCGAGAGCGCCTTGGAGAGCGAGGTGATGGAATTACCCGCCGTGGCGCGAGCCTCGCCCAGCAGGTCGTTGCCCTGGGAGATCGACTGCGTCAGCGACGGCGCCTGACCCTGTAGACCGGCAAGTGCTGCATCTGCCGAGGCAATGGAACCACTCGTCTTATCGATGGCGGCATTCATGTCGCCAATCGAACCACGCACCTCGCCCAAGGTATCGGATGCTTCGGACACCGAACTTGCCAGCGAATCCTGGGTCAGGGTTGCCTTGTCCTTTAAATCGACTCCGGCATCCTTGGCAATACCGGCAACGGTCTCGCCCGCCGTGGAGACAAATTCCGAGTTGATCTGCTCCTCGATGGTGCTTGCACCGGTGTCGGTAACCTTCGGCGCAATAGCGCTCTTCTTCTCATTGACGTAGTACGTAAGCTTGGGCTGATGGTAGTTGCCGTCGAGCATCGAAACCAGGTTATCCGAGAAGTTCTTGGGGATTACGATGGCCGCATAGTACTCACCGCTCTCGACGCCCTCTTTGGCATCGGCCGCCGAATCGACGAAGGTCCAGCCCAGCCGATCGTTCTCCTTGAGCTGATCGACGACCTTATCGCCCGCGTTGAGCTCGCCCACCAAGTCGTTTTGGGTGCCCTGATCGTTGTTGGCGATGGCAATCTTGATACCCTGGGTGTTTCCGTACGGATCCCAGTTGGCCACGATGTTGTACCAGGCATACAGCGAGGGAATAACACACACGCCGAGGGTAACCACCAGAGCGACGGGGTTCACGATCAATCGCTTGATGTCACGCTTAAATATCGCAAAGGAGACCTTTGCATCGGATAGTTTGCTGCCGAGACTCACGCTTGGACCATCCATCCTGTCGTTGAATCGAATCGTACTATCGATAACCATTGTACGAAGGCGTTTTAACGTCTCGATGCACAATGGTATTGAGTTTTGCGGGTAGCAATATACTACGAAGATGAGTTAACGTACAGTTGTACAGTATCTTAAATTTCAGCAGGTCACAAAACCACAACCCGCACAAATTAGCAACCCAACTAGTCATTGGGGACGTTCTTTAGTCATTGGGGACGCTCTTAAACGACCAGTCAAACAAGAACGTCGCAGGCGACTAGTTTGGACCACGGTAACGTCGATGTTTTGGCAATGCCAGCGAGCGGGCACCAGAGCGAACAAATTGGCATGAAAAGAGGACGGCATAGACCTTCTGGTCATGCCGTCCTCTTTGAATGACAAGTTGTCGCTCTGG
>NZ_JBNPOK010000031.1:0-18345 GCF_050315135.1 Collinsella sp. SGI.033 | reverse complement strand
TGCCCGCGCAGCGTCGAGCCGTTCCGCCGTTCGGCAGAACGGCGGAACCAATTACATAAGCTCGCAGACAGCCGCCGCGAAGGCAACGGGGTCCTCGGGCAAAATACCCTCGACGAGCAGGGCCTGGTCATAGAGCAGGCCGGAGTACTGCTTGATCTTGTCGGCGTCGCCCGCCTTCTGGGCAGCGACGAGCTTGGCAAAGACCGGGTGCTTGGCGTTGAGCTCGAGCACACGCTGGCTCTTGGGCATACCGTCGGGCGCACCCTCGGGACCCTTCTGAAGCACCTTCTCCATCTCGAGCGAAAGCGGACCCTCGGTGGTGATGCACGCGGGAGCATCGGTCAGGCGCGCAGAGACAGCGACCTTCTCGACCTTGTCACCGAGTGCCTCCTTCATGGCGCTAAAGAGGTCCTCGTTCTCCTTAGTGGCGTCCTCGGCCTCCTTCTTCTCGTCCTCGGTCGCCAGGTCAAGATCGCCGGTAGCGACATTCTTGAGCTCCAGGTGACGATCTTCGACCTCGGGCTCGGCACCGTCGGCAACGGCCTTCTCGGCAGCCTCGCGGGCAGCGTCGTCCTCGTAGATCTTGGGCATATCGACGGCAACGTACTCACGCATAGCCTGGAACGTGAACTCATCCACATCCTGCGTCAGCAGCAGCACGTCATAGCCGCGGTCGAGCACACCCTTTACCACGGGCATCTTGGTCAAGCGCTCACGCGAGTCGCCGGCGGCGTAGTAGATGGCCTTCTGATCTTCGGGCATGCCCTTGGCATACTCGGCCAGGGTAATCATCTTCTGCTCCTTGGCAGACCAGAACAGCAGCAGGTCGGCGAGCTCATCGGCCTTCATGCCATAGCTCGAATAGATGCCGTACTTAAGGCCACGGCCAAAGTTCTCAAAGAACTTCTCGTAGGCCTCGCGGTCGTTGTCACGCATATCCTCAAGGTCGGCGGTAATCTTCTTTTCCACACGCTTGGCGATGGCCTTGAGCTGACGGTTCTGCTGCAGCGTCTCGCGCGAGATGTTGAGCGACACGTCGGCGGAATCCACGACGCCGCGGACAAAGTTATAGTAGTCGGGAAGCAGGTCGTCGCACTTCTCCATGATCAGGACGTTGGAGCTGTAGAGCGCCAGGCCCTTCTCGTAGTCCTTGCTGTACAAATCGAACGGCGCGCGGCCCGGCACAAACAGCAGGGCGTCGTACTCGAGCGTACCCTCGGCGTGGAAGCTGATGGTGCGCGCAGGATCGTCAAAGTCGTGGAACGTAGACTTGTAGAACTCGTCATAGTCCTTCTGCTCAACATCGGAGCTGCGCTTCTTCCAGATCGGTGTCATGGAGTTAACGGTCTCGAGCTCCTGGTAGTCCTCGTACTCGGGCTTGTAATCCTCCGGCGCGTCCTCGGGCTTGGGTTTCTGGCGGCTCTTGGAGACCATCATTTGGATCGGGTAGCGCACATAGTTGCTGTACTGCTGAATCAGGCTCTTGAGGCCCCACTCGGTCAGGAAGCGATCGTAGGTCTCGGCCTCGCCATCGGCGTCGAGCTTCTCGTTCTCGCGCAGCGTCAGGATGACATCGGTGCCGTGCTCGGCGCGCTCGCCGTCCTCGATGGTATAGCCCTCAAGACCGTCGGATTCCCACACATGGGCGACATCCTCGCCATAAGCGCGGCTGACCACCTTCACGTGGCTGGCGACCATAAAGGCCGAGTAGAAGCCCACGCCAAACTGACCGATGATGTCGACATCCGAACCCTGCTGCTCGGCGTTCTCGGTCTTAAACTCCTCGGAGCCGGAATGGGCGATGGTGCCCAGGTTGCGCTCGAGCTCCTCGGCGGTCATGCCAATGCCGTTATCCGAGATGGTAATGGTGCGGGCGTCTTTATCAAAGGAGACGCGAATGGCCAGGTCGCCCTGGTCGAGCTTGACGCTCGGATCCTGCAGGCTCTTAAAATTGAGCTTGTCGACGGCGTCGCTCGCGTTAGAGATAAGCTCGCGCAGGAAGATTTCCTTGTTGGTGTAGATGGAGTTGATCATGAGGTCGAGCAACTTTTTGCTCTCGGTCTTAAATTGACGCATGTGCAGTCCTTTCGCGCTACCCCCGTCCGCAAAAACAGCCCGGTTACCCGAGCCGTATCGCAGACCTGCTATGTTCAGACTTAGATTTTATAACCCATTAGCGCGCATATATACATGCGGAATCGAAAAACTGTATGTCCGAGCACTCCGATGCGTCAATTGCCAAGGAGTGTCCCCAACTGCCGACAGGAAAGGAACGTCCCTATCTGCCATCTACGCGCTTGGCCATCCAGGCATGGGGCTGGCCCTCGTCTTCGTAGTCAACCGGGGCAATTTGTGTGTAGCCAGCCTTTTCATAGAGCGGCAACACGTATTCCTGCGCGTGCAGCTTAATAAGTTTAGCGCCGGCATCGCGTGCGCATGTATCGCTGGCCTCGACGATCGCGCTTGCCAACCCGCGACGACGCATAGCCGGCAGCACGGCGACGCGCCCCATAATGTAGGTCTCCCCCGCGGCGACGCCTTCGTCCAAGTCGCACGCCGGTGGCACCGGAGCCTCCGCATCTGCCGCGCGCTCCAGCTCCTCGGGAAACACGCGCGAGCAGCCGGTGAGTTGGCCATCCACATACAGCGTCACATGGACGCAGCCCGGGTCCTCGTCAATCTGGTCAAACTCGTTTTCATAGCCCTGTTCGTCCATAAAAACGGCGCGGCGCACCAGCGCCGCGTCCTCAAAGCAACCTGTCTTAAGTTGGATATCCAAGGCGGCCCCTTCATTCAGTAAGAACGTTAGGGACAGATTTTAGCGAAAATGAGCCCCGCGCACACTAAACTTCGCACGCGCTTTTGCCAGGCAATCGTAGTGGCCCACGTTATGGGCGTCACTCGCGATAAAGCTGTACAAGTTCTGGTCGAACAGGCGCTGCGCCGGCTTTTTCTCGCGACCAAAGCGCCCACCCGCAATAAAGTCGGCAGAAGCCTGCAGCTTACAGCCCATGTCGACCAGACGCTTAGCAATGCTTACGTCCTTTTGAATGGCACGGTAGCGCTCAGGGTGGGCAATAATCACCTGGCAACCGCGACACTGCAAGTCGTAGATCGTGTTCTCGTATTCCTCAAAGTCATACGAATCAGCACGCGTCGAGAGCTCAAGCAAAAACTCGTTTGAGTCATCGAAATGCAGGCGGTCGGCCCATTCGATGCCCAAATCCATGAGCTTGGCATGATTGACCTCAAAGCCCATCTGCAAATGCATATCGCCCGCATGCGCGCAAAGCAGTCGATAGGCCTCCCACATTTTTTCGAAGTCAAAATACGGGTCCCGGCAGTGTGGTGTACACACCATGTGCGTAACGCCGACGGCGCGGGCCGCCTCGAGCATCGCCAAGCTTTGCTCGAGGTTCGCCGCGCCGTCATCGACTCCGGGCAGGATATGACAATGGATGTCTCGCATATCGCCCTCTTATCTGCGTCGTTGCTCATTTCTTAAAGCGTTGCGCCTTCGCAGGGATGCCCGTTGCAGCCGCGCCGCCAACAGTGGGATCAACCCCCGCCGCAGCGTTGTTCTGCCCCTTATCCCCGCCATAATACGAGTAATAGTAGTCGTGGCTCGAAGTCTCGCAGTAGTTCATGACCGTACCGATCACGTTGACCTCGGCCTTGTTGAGCTGATCGAAAGCAGCGAGAATCTCATTGCGCTTGGCAAAGTCCTGGCGGACGACATAGATGGTGCCGTCGGTGATCGCGGCGACTTCGGCAGCGTCGACAAACGTGCCCACGGGCGGCGTATCAAAGATGACGTACCGGTACTTTTCCTCCAGCGCGGCGACAAGCTTGGCAAAGCGGCGCGAGGCAACGATGTCTGCCGGATTGGGAATGCGCGGCTCGGCGTCGAGGAAAAAGAGGTTGGGCTGACCGGTGTCGACAACGGCCTCATCGATCGACATCTGATCGGAAAGCACGGCGTACAGGCCGCCGGCATGACGGACGCCCAGCATATTGGCAAGTGTGTGGTGGCGCATGTCGCACTCAACCAGGAGAACGCTCTTGCCGCTGGTTGCGATGGCCTTGGCCAGGTTGAGCGCGATGGTGGACTTGCCCTCGCTGGGAATGGAGGAGGTCACCGTAATGGACTTGATGGGCGTATCGACACTCGCAAAGCGAATGTTGGCGAGCAGCGTCTTGGCTGCGTTGTTAAAGGCGAGGGTATCGCCGGACTTCTTTTTACGGGCCATGGATTACTTACCGCCCTTCACAACGGGGAAACGGCCGATAACGGGCACGCCGAGCAGCTCGACGGCGTCATCGACAGAACGGACACGCGTGTTGAGCATGTCGAGCAGCACAACAATCGCGACAGCGACAAACAGGCCGGCCAGGGCGGCAACTGCAATGTAGAGCTTGCGGTTGGGGCCGCTGGGCTGGGTGGGGACCTTTGCCTTGTCGATGACGTTGACGGCCTGGGCGGCGTCGACGTCCTGGGCGACGGTGGAAACCGAGTTGGCCATGGCGTTAGCGACAGCGGCAGCGCCATCGGGGCTGGCACCGGTCACAGACAGCGAGATAACGCGGGTCGTGGTCTCGCTCGTAACACTCACCTTATAGTCGGCCAGGCTGGAAAGGCCCAGCTCCTTGGCGGCACCGCTCTTGACGCTGTCGCTATCGAGCAGCGTGGCGATGTCGTTGGAGAGCATCTGGCTTGCAGACAGATCGTTGTAGTAGCTCGTCTGGCCGCCATCGGTCTTGGCGAGAATGTACATGCTCGTCGTGGCGGTGTAGGTGTTGTCCATCATGATGAAGGAGACGACGCCCATGGCGATCGCGCAGACCACCGGAAGGGCAATGACCAGCTTGAGGTGCTTTTTAAGCAGCTGGAACAGTTCAAGAAGGGTCATGCGGTTCGCCTTTCATTTCCCTAGTTCGTATCGACAAAACTGCTCGTATAATATCGCATATTTCTGCCATACCCGAGCTCTATACATAAGATACAGCGTCCGCGTGTAAGTTGCGCAACAATTCACGCGGCAGCGGAGGCGCGGGCGTACCGTCTAATCCTCGGTTTTTGCTATGCCGCTACGCGAACGGTCCCTCTTGTTGCACGGGAAACGTTACCGTAATGGTGGTTCCCACGCCCGGCTCACTCGACAGGTCAATCGCGGCGTGATGGTACAGAGCGGCGTGTTTGACGATCGCCAAACCCAGGCCGGTTCCGCCACGCGCCTTAGAACGACTCTTGTCCACGCGATAAAAACGCTCGAACACTTTACCCTGCTCCTCGGGCGCAATACCGATACCCGTATCGGCAACAGACAGGTACGGATGACCCTCGTCATTGGTCCCGCAGCGCAGCGTGACCGTACCGCCAGGTCGGTTGTAGCGAATGGCGTTGCTTGCAAGGTTGTAGATCAGCTCGTCAATCAGGCGCGGCACGCCTTCGATCACCATGGGCTTCGTCTCGTGCCCAATGGTCACATTCGACTGCCGGGCAACTTGCTCAAGACGCTGTTCCACCGTCAAAATGGCGCGAGAGAGCTCGATGGGTTCTGTGGACCCAATGGGCACCGCCTCGCCCTCGGATGCTCGCTCCGCCTCGTCCAAGTTGGAAAGCGTAAGAATGTCGTTGACGAGCGCCGCCAGGCGGCCCGCCTCGCGATAGATGCGGCCACCAAAGTTGCGCAAGTCGTCCTCGCCCTCAACCATGCCGTTTGCAATAAGCTCGGCATAGCCCGAAATCGCGGTAAGCGGGGTCTTGAGCTCATGGGTGATATTGGCCGTGAACTCACGGCGCATTCGGTCGTTGTCCGCTAGCACCGCCATTTGGCGCTTGAGTTCCTGGCGCTGCGACTCGATACGCTCAAGCATGGGGACCATCTCGGCATAGGCGTGCTCATAGCTACGGCGTGGGTGGTCCAAATCCACCTCTTGCAACGGCGCGATGATTGCACGGGACTCGCGGCGCGCCATAAAAAACGAGAGTACTGCACCCGCTGCTGCGATAAGCAGCATCGGCGCCACCATCGACAGCAAAATCGCCGCAACGCCAGGCTGGGCTTGCGCCAAGCGGACAACCTGGCCGTTATCAAGGGCGACGGCGCGATACAGCATAATCTCGTCGAGCGTAGAGCTTGCGCGCTCCGCGGAACCCAAACCACTCTCAAAGGCCTCGATGACCTCGGGGCGATCGCCATGGTTGGGCAGTGAGGAAGGCGACGCCTCGTTGTCGTAGGCAACCGATCCATCCTTGTTAATCAGCGTAATGCGCAAGTCCTCGCGATCGAGGCTACGCAAGAACGGGATGGGCTCCTGCTGTTCGTCGAGGGCGGCAGCAATGAGCTCGGTTTCCTGCGCCAGATTGGCACTCGTGGCATCCGCCAAGGTGTTTTGCACAAAGAACGCACCCAGCACCGTAAACGCCACGATAACCGCCATGGCGCAAACAAAGATCGTCACAAAAACGCGGTGCGACAGCGTATGTTTTCCCTGGGGGGCGAAGACCACGGGTTACTCCTCCGATGCGGTGGCCGCGGTGTCGTCACCTTCGGCACCGTCACCGGCAGAAGGCTCGGCCAAACGGTAGCCCACGCCGCGCACGGTCTCGATGGCGCTGGCATGCTCGCCCAGTTTTTGGCGAAGCGTCTGCACGTGCACGTCAACGGTGCGCGAACCGCCGTCGAAGTCCCAGCCCCACACGCTCTGCAGCAACGACTCGCGGGTAAAGACCACGCCGGGCTTGCGCATGAGGTACTCGAGCAGGTCGAACTCGCGCAGGGTGAGCTTAAGCGGCTCGCCGGCAACGGTCACCTCGCGATGGCTGGGCGAAAGCACGATATCGCCCACGCTGAGCACATCGCTCGCCTGCTTGACCATGCCGCCGCGACGCAGCAGTGCGCGGCAGCGGCTCGCAAGCTCCATGAGCGAAAACGGCTTAGTCAGATAATCGTCGGCACCGCCATCGAGCGCCATCACCTTGTCGAGCTCGGTATCCTTGGCGGTAAGCATCATGATGGGCACCGTCTCCGTCAGGCGATCGGCACGCAGGCGACGCATAATCGCCAAGCCATCGGTATCGGGCAGCATGATATCGAGCAGCACGGCATCGGGCACCCGTCGCGCCACGGCAGCCTTAAACTCACCGTCGCACGAAAAGCCTTCGGCCTCGATCCCCTGCTTGCGCAGTGCATAGACCGTCAAATCCCTGATGTTATCATCGTCCTCGACGTAATAGATCATGTTGAACCCCTTTGCGGCAGGCATGACCGCATCTTAATCCTAAAGGTACCTTTACTAGATGGTATCAGCCAAAACGTCCCGTCAAATAATCTGCCGTACGCGGGTCGGTAGGATTTTTGAAAAGCTGAGCGGTGGGCGCGTGCTCCACCAACTCACCTAGCAAGAAAAACGCGACGGAATCGGATATGCGCGCCGCCTGCTGCATATTGTGTGTAACGACCACGAGCGTGCAGGTCTCTTTGAGCTCGCAGGCCAGCTGCTCCACCACGAGCGTCGACACGGGATCGAGCGCCGAGGTCGGCTCGTCCATCAGCAGAATATCGGGCTGCACGGCAAGTGCGCGGGCGATGCACAGGCGCTGCTGCTGTCCGCCCGAAAGCCCCAGACCAGACTCCTTGAGTTTGTCCTTGACTTCGTCCCACAGGGCAGCGCGGCGCAGGGAATCCTCGACCAGCTCATCCAGCACAGCGCGATCGCGCACACCCATACCGCGAGGGCCGTAGGCGACGTTGTCGTAGATGCTCATGGGAAACGGGTTGGGGCGCTGGAACACCATGCCCACGCGCTGGCGAAGGCGGCAGATGTCGTAATCGCCCAGGATATCTTGACCATCGAGCGCAATCTTGCCCTCGATGCGGCAGTCCTTGATGCCGTCGTTCATGCGGTTAAAGCAACGCAGCAACGTCGACTTGCCGCAGCCCGAAGGACCGATAAACGAGGTAATCTGCTTGTCGCGGATCTTGATGGACACATCCTTAAGCGCGTGGTGATCTCCATAGAACAGGTCGAGGCCCTCGACATCGATGCGCGTCGGCGAGGCGGCAAGGTCCTCTGCCGTGGGGCGAGTCGCATCCCCAACTTCGCGCTCATGCGCGGCCTCGGCCTGCGCTTCCATTAGCTCCTCGAGCTCCGTGGGCCCCACAGCCGCAGCAGCCGTCATACCGCATACCTCCACATTGATATCAAATCAGCAGTATCGATAGTAAAAATCGCAGCTCATATATGCGTGAGGGTATTGTCAAGTATTTGTAAGGACCTCCTCGATACGCGACGGGCAATCATATCGACCGTGCACACCCAAGCGTCCGCTCAGACACGAAGATAAACCTTACGCGCCAAACCCCAAGCGGCACAGCCGGTAAACGATATACTCTAGAGCCAAAGGAGACCATCCCGTCGAAAGCGAAATCAGTGAAGCATCTTACCCCTCTTGTAAAGCGTTCCGCGCAGCTGACCGTTGGCCTTGCCTGCGCCGTCGCCCTTGTCGCCGGTATTCCGTCCGTCGCCGGCGCCCAAGTGCTCACGACCGATAACATCTGCGGCAAAGCCGCCGATGCACGCGGCATTGCAGCCGAAGACCTGCCCGATATCGATGCCTCCAATGCGTTTGTCATGGGTAAAAACGGCACCGTCTACTATGCCCGTAGCGCCGACGAGCAAGTCAAAATCGCCTCGATCACCAAGGTCATGACTGCAATCCTCGCGGTCGAGAACTGCAAAATGGACGAGAAAATCACCGTGAGCAACGCGGCGGCAGCCGTAGGCAACTCGACCGCGGGACTCCTCGAAGGCGACGAGCTCACCGTCGAGCAAGCGCTGCGCGGCCTGATGATCCCCTCGGGCAACGACGCCGCCATCGCGCTTGCCGAACACGTGGGCAAAAAACTTGACCCCAAGACCAAAGATGCCGTCGCTACGTTTGTAAAAGCCATGAACGAGCAGGCCAAGAAGCTCGGCTGCACGGGAACGCTCTTCGAGAACCCGCACGGGCTGGATTTTGACGAATGGGCCGGCGATATGCATTCAACCGCACACGATGTGGCATTGATGATGCAAGAGGCCATGAAGGACGACACGATTCGCGAAGTCATGGCGAGCAAAGATCCCTGGATCGAAGTGACGGGCGCCGACGGCTCCGATCATTCGCATTCCATGGAAACGCACAATGTTTTATTGGACCAAGACGGCAATATCGGCGGTAAGACCGGCACCACCGACGATGCCGGATACTGCTTTGCAAGCGCCTACAATCGCGATGGCGACGAGATCTATACCGTTGTCTTGAACTCCAGCACCACCGACCAGCGTTTTGCCGATACGGCCACACTTGCTAGTTGGTATTACGACCACAAGGTAACGGTCGAAATCGCCAATACGCAAAAGAAGACCGCCAACGGAAACCCGCTGATGGCACGTGTCAGCCAAACCGACTGGACAGACAAAACGATCGACGCCACGCTTGCCGACCCCACCGCGCAGGCAACGGTGTTCTCACTCGCCGGCGAAGTGACCGAAAAGGTTAGCTACGATGACCTTTCGGGCACGGTGCATGTTGGCGATAAGGTGGGCAGCGTTACGCTTAAGCAGGACGGCACCAAGATTGCCGTCATGGACCTGGTTGCCGACGAGGAAGGAACGGGGCCCAATCCCATCGAGTGGCTGCTCGTGAAGCTCGACCGCCTGGGCCGCCGCATCGACAACCGCCCGCTCACAGCCGAGAGCGAGACCGTAGCCAAGGCTCCTGAGGTGTAGGGCCAAAGCGATATCACATCGAACCAAATGAGGCGTCCAACGGGGCGCCTCATTTTTTGAGGTTTCGAATCCCCAGCTAACGTTCTCCATACCAAAAAGGGCCCCTTACGGAGCCCTTCTTCAAATTCGTACTGGCGGAGAGCTGGGGATGTCCGGGCATGCTACGCATGCCCTCCGGCTTCAAAGCCTAGCGGCTTTTCGCCCACGGGCGACAAACGCTTTCGCGTTTGCTTAACGCCCGTGCCCTCTCGGGTTCGAATCCCCAGTTAACATTCTTCTAATCAAAAAAGGGCCCCAAATGGGACCCTTCTTTCAAGTCATACTGGCGGAGAGCTGGGGATTCGAACCCCAGATGCCCTTTTGGGGCATACTCGCTTAGCAGGCGAGCACCTTCGGCCTCTCGGTCAGCTCTCCGTAACAGCCGTTCCATAGTAACCAAACACTCGAATCCGGGCAAGGGGAAATTTTGATAATTGGCCGGCCGGCTTTCCTCCCCCATAAATCAAACCCCTATCCCAACGACCGGCTGAGGGAGCCGAGCTCATCGTTTCCCATCGTGCGCCACATTTGGAAGATGCAGACGCGTGCCAGGAAAAAGAAACCGTTATCGACCAGCTGCACAGCCGCGTCTGCCAGCTGGTTGGACACGGCGGGCACCGGCGGCAGTTCGAGCCCCGCCTTACTGATGGTCTCAACCGCTTCCTCGAACGTCGGTGGCTCATTGACACCCATCTCGTTCATAAGGCCCTGCATTTCCTCCAGTGCGTTGCTACCCGACTCCTCGCCGCGCGGTACCAAGCGGTAGCACGCCAACGCCAGCTCGAGCTGATCGCAGTTCCAGTAGGCAAACGCTAGGCGATAGAACAGGTAGCCGATTGAGGAACGGTCACTGGCAATGCGCAGGCCGTGGCGCGCCACCTCAATGACCTCGTCATAGCGCTCCAGACGCGCCAGCACGTTGATGAGTGCAAAGTGTGATTGCATGGATGAGCGCGCCAGGTCGTAAAGATGACGCACCTCGGGCAATGCCCGCTCAAAATCCTCCTGATCGGCGTAAAAGCTGCAAATCTCATGCTGGGCAAAGTACAGCGCATCGGGAGCGCGCAAAATACGAACGGAGCGGTCTTCCTCCATTACCGGCAGCACCATACGCACCAGTTGGTTGTCGCAGAACAGCGTCTGGACCGGTCCTGTCGCCAAAAGCTCGGCAACGGCGCACTTGGCCTCCAGCTCCTCAACAAGACGGGAAAAGCCCTCAAACGCACCCGCGCGGTCGACTTTTGCCCGCTCGCGCAACTCAGCGACGCGCGCCACATACGGGTCATCGCCCTCCTCCATAACCTCAAGCTCATCAGCCGTATCGGCAAGCAGCAGGTCGCGCAACGCCGGCGGCAGCGAACGGTGGTCGTCACGCGGGCGAGCATGAACCTCAGCGGGCTCAATCGCATCCGGCGCGTCCGACTCATATGCCTCAAGCATGCGCTTGCACGGCATATCATCCATATCCATGCTTTCAAAATTCTTAGCGGCGGGAACACAATTGGCCAGATAGGCCGCACGCCCAAAGGAATATGTTGCAACAATGCGCTCGCCCTGCTCGCCATCGGGAGCCGCAATCTGAACGTAGCAGCGCGTAATGCTGGCACCGGCAGCAAAACAAGCCGCTGCCAGCGTGAGCGCCACGCGCGCATCGTGCTCGGTGGCCCAAATCGCACGGACGTCCTCGTCCAACTCACGCCAGACGTCATCCTGGGCGTCGTATTCACGTTGGGGCATGGCATCCACGACCGAGCGCCCAAACCGAACGAGCATAATCCCCTCGGCAACGTTTGCCCGATAGGTATAGTCAAGCCGCGTGACCACGTTGAGGGCTTCGACCGCGCGCGCAAAACGGGTGCGCACGTCCCACTCACCGCCTGGCTGGCAAGCTACCGTACCCGGTTTGCCCCACGGGTTGTCACTCGAGGCCGTATCGAGCAGTCGGGGGACATCGCTGGTCGTCTTGGCAATATGCCACGCGTCAAAGAGCGCGCAGCCCTCAAGGCTCGGCGAGGATGCCGCAGGGGCCAATCCGGCCCCAATACGCTCAAGGATGCCGGAGAGGCGGTTAAGACGACACTCGATAGCAAGCAGCATGTCAATCTCGTCCTGGTCCAGCAGGCTACGATCAAAATTGAGATAGAACAGCTTTGAGCGGTCGATACGCGCTAGGCCCATCTCGGACTTGGCAGCGATGGTGCGCAGTCGGGGCAAATCGACCTCGCTCATAAGGGCGGCGGCATAACGCTCGATACCGCTCGGATTGTCGGCATGGTCAACGCGGTAGAGCAGCGTCTCGATAGCATCGGGGAGCGGTGCCGTGTTAAAGCCCAAAAACACCTCGACCGGCTCGGGCAACTTTACGAGTTTGATCTTGTTGGCGGTGTTTTTTATACCCTCATCGAGCTCGTCGGCAGGTACCGTGTTCGCAAGAGCGTTTTTGGGGTCGGCAAATATCACGTAGCGCAAGAACATCGAGGCCATAAACTCGCCATAAGGGAGAGCACGGCTCGAATTCCATGTCTCGTGGTCGGACTGCTCACGCATGGCCTCTTCGGGAGAGCCGACCGTTCGCGCGCAAGCGCGCATTGCACCGTTGGCTCCCCGCACCAAAATCTCGCCAACACTGGAATCGGACTCGTCAAGGACCAATTTCATGTCGGGGTTCTTGGGCAATGGCACTTTCTGAACAGGGCCGTCAACCTTATAGACCTCACCTGACACGCTCACGTAGCCCAAAAGCGATATGTGGCTTTTGCCTACGAATTCGACGACGTAGCAAGACTCTTTAGGATCCTCGCCAAAAACTTTCCAGACAACACCATACGAGCGCCCCGCGGGTTGCTCTGGCATCGATGGAAAACGCTTTTTGGGGTCGAGAAACCTGAGCTTGTATGTCGGACGCTCTGCCACGAAATATCACCCTGATCGGTCGTATAGCGAAGGAGTGGTCGCGGACGGACCGCGACATCTACTCGGAATCTTACACGAGTCGATAAGAAATAGTCTCCCGCGGGCGGAGGCGCACGATTCCAGTCGAATATCTGGGGTCGAATGGCGGCGTAAAAGAAAAGCCCCCGTTGCCGGGAGCTTTAAAGTCAATTGGTGCGGCGTATAGGATTCCGCGCATCCGCTTCGCGGATCCGCACCGGCTTCGCCCGCCTGCCGGCGCGCTCGCCCGCTCGCTAAAAACGCTCCGCGTTTTCTTTACGCTCGCGCCTCGACCGAGGTTCGAATCCGTGCATGGCTTCCAAAAAAGAAAAGCCCCCGTTGCCGGGAGCTTTAAAGTCAATTGGTGCGGCGTATAGGATTCGAACCTATGACGTTCTGATTCGTAGTCAGACCCTCTATCCAGCTGAGGTAACGCCGCAACGCACGGATTATTATGCACGCGAGGCCCCGACGGGTCAAGCGACAATTTGAAAAAATTTTACGATGTGGCGATTATGCTGCTCGCGCCTCGACCGAGGTTCGAATCCATGCATGGCTTCCAAAAAAGAAAAGCCCCCGTTGACGGAGGCTTCAAGTTCGATTGGTGCGGCGTATAGGATTCCGCGCATCCGCTTCGCGGATCCGCACCGGCTTCGCCCGCCTGCCGGCGCGCTCGCCCGCTCGCTAAAAACGCTCCGCGTTTTCTTTACGCTCGCGCCTCGACCGAGGTTCGAATCCGTGCATGGCTTCCAAAAAAGAAAAGCCCCCGTTGCCGGAGGCTTCAAGTTCGATTGGTGCGGCGTATAGGATTCGAACCTATGACGTTCTGATTCGTAGTCAGACCCTCTATCCAGCTGAGGTAACGCCGCAGCGCAAGACATATGAAACCATTTTAGTTAATTGGAGTCAAGCACAATCTTGATTTTTTTCTAGACCATTTTCCTCATGCAGCTCCGCATGTATCACCGTTTCCCATACGATCGATCGGCTTTTCAACCACATCGAACCCAACACCGAGATCCCTCAATAGCGAGCGCACCCGCTGGGCGCAATCATACTCGGCAAACGAGATACTCAGCATGCGTGCCACCTGGTTAGAAGTCCCGACTCCATAGAACCGTTCGAGTGTTGTAAGCCCTTTGTGCGTCACAAAGGTCTCAACTACATGTGGTGACTCCTCAAAGCACCATTGGGTCAACGGACCCTCGCTCGTTTGCCTCACCACCAAGCCACCCATACCCGATGGCTCACACGTAACTAGCAGGTGCTCCCCACCTTCATCGCTCTCAAACAAAACTACCCGCTCATCAAACAGGTCCATCACATCCCCTTCTCTCGCTCGTATCTAGTAAAAGCATAGCAGGTAGACGACCGTATACAGAACATTTGTTCGTGTATTTTCTATTGAGCTGTCCGCGCGGCATGGTAAGGCTCCGCGCACAAAAAAGGCGCCCCGGATAGGGGCGCCCCCGAAAATCGCTTATGCAGCAAACCTACGCGACCGGCTCGATCTTCTCGAGGCCGCCCATGTAAGGACGCAGAACCTCGGGGATCGTAATGGTGCCGTCGGCGTTCTGGTAGTTCTCCAGAATGGCGGCCATAGTGCGGCCAGCCGGCAGACCGGAACCGTTAAGGGTGTGCAGGTAGCGCGAGCCCTTGAAGTTCTCGGGATCGCGATACTTGATGTTGGCGCGGCGAGCCTGGAAGTCGCCGCAGTTGGAGCAGGAGCTAATCTCCTTGTAGGCGTTGTAGCTCGGCAGCCAGACCTCGATGTCGTAGGTCTGACGGGCAGAGAAGCCCAGGTCGCCGGTGCACAGGCTAATCACGCGATACGGAAGACCCAGCTGCTGAAGCAGGAACTCGGCCTCGGCGGTCATGCTCTCGAGCTCCTCGTCGGACTCCTCCGGCTTGGCAAACTTGACCATCTCGACCTTGTCGAACTCGTGCTGGCGGATGATGCCGCGGGTGTCGCGACCAGCGGAGCCGGCCTCCTCGCGGAAGCAGGGGGTGAAGGCGGTGTAGCGGCGCGGCAGGGTGTCGGCATCGAGAACCTCGCCGGCGTGCAGGTTGGTAAGCACGACCTCGGCGGTGGGGATCAGGAAGTTATCGCCCGAGACATGATAGGCGTCGTCCTCGAACTTGGGCAGCTGGCCCGTGCCAAACATGGTCTGGCGCTTGACGACGATGGGCGGCCACCACTCCTTAAAACCACGGCTGGTGTGCGTATCGAGGAAGAAGTTGATGAGGGCGCGCTCCAGACGGGCGCCGGCGCCACCGAGAACGGTGAAGCGGCTACCGGAGAGCTTGTTGCCGCGCTCGAAGTCGAGGATGTCGAGGTCGGTGCCCAGATCCCAGTGCGGTTTAAAGTCGAAGTCGAACACGCGCGGGGTGCCCCAACGACGGCGCTCGATGTTCTCGTCCTCGTCCTTGCCGTACGGGGTGGCCTCGCAAGGAATGTTGGGCAGGTGAGCCATAAAGTCGTACTGCTCCTGCTCGAGAGCGGTGCGGCGCTCGGCCAGACCGTCGATCTTCTCGTTGACGGCGCGCACGGCCTCCTTGGCGGCCTCGGCCTCGTCCTTCTTGCCCTCCTTCATCAGGGCGCCGATCTTCTTGGACTCGGCATTACGCGTGGCCTGGAGCTCCTCGACCTCGGTGATGACGGCACGACGCTCATCGTCGAGCTCAAAGAACTTCTCGCGATCCCAAGACGTCTGGCGGTTAGCCATGGCGGTATCGATGGCATCGGGGTTCTCGCGAACAAACTTGATATCAAGCATTAGATCCTCCGGCGATATACATTCCATTTAGGTTGCAACCTTGTACATGTATGGGCAAGTATATACTTATGAGCGTTTACGACCCAACTCAACTACGCAAGAAGGCACCCAATGGACGCAGTTTTTTCCTTTTTGTTTGGCACCCGCACCGGTTTTGCCATCCTTTTCGCCGGCGGCATCCTGCTGTTTGCGATTCTTGCCTTTGTAATGGAGAAGCGCACCCATAAGCTCTACGTCGACCGCGGGCCCAAATCCGAAGAAGATCAAGACAGCTTCTGGGACTAACCTGCCATTTAGGGACAGGTTTATTTTGGTCGGTTTTATCTGGGCAAACGCAAGCGCCCCGCAACCGGTATCAACCCGGTTGCGGGGCGCTTTTCGCTATAGAGATAAAACCGCAGGAAAAACCTGCCAAAATAAACCTGTCCCTAAATGGCAGGTTTACTGAAGGGTGGCGTCGATGGCCTTGACCAGGGCGCTGCGCATGCCGGCGTCCTCGAGCGCGACGACGCCCTTGATGGTTGCGCCGCCGGGCGAGCACACGGCATCCTTCATCGCCGCAGGATGCTGCCCAGTTGCAAGCTGCAGTTTCGCCGTACCCAGAACCATCTGGCTCACAATGCGATAGGCGTCGGCGCGCGGAATGCCGTGCTTGACGGCCGCGTCGCCCAGGGCCTCAATCGCCATGGCAACAAATGCCGGGGCGCAACCGCCCACGGTACCGCCCACAAACAGCAAGCTCGTATCGAGCTCAACGACAGTGCCAAGCTTTCCGAGCAGGTCGAGGACCACGGCACGCTGCTCGCCGTTGAGCGTAGAGGACTTCTCGCAGGCGATGACGCCCTCGCCCACCGAAACCGGTGTATTGGGGACCGTCGAGATGTGCGCGACACCCGGCAGGACCTGCTCCCACTTGACACTGTCCCAAGTCCAGGCGACCGAAAGGACGACCTTATCGGCAAGAGTATCCTTGAGCGGAGCGAAGACCTTCTCGATCATGTGCGGCTTGACCGCAGCAACCACGATATCGGATACAGCGACAACCTCCGCCGCATCACGACAGGCAAGTATCCCACGCGCCTCACAGCGCTCAACCAGGGCATCGTAGCGGCCCGCGCAGGCACACATGTCGCTCGCAGCCACACCGGCGGCAATCCAGCCATCGGCCATAGCGCTCGCCATATTGCCAAAACCGACAAATCCAATCTTCATATCTCATAGTCCTCTCAGACAGGTTCTTCAAATCGAGAGCTATTGTCCCACGGCATTGTTTCGTGTTGCCGACCTATTTGTGATACGGCTCACCACGGCTAATCTTGCAGGCGCGGTAGACCTGCTCCAGCAGCACCACGCGCGCCAAGTTATGCGGCAAGGTAATGCGTCCAAAGCTGAGCATTTCGTCAGCTCGTGAGCGAACATCGTCGCTCACGCCGTCCGATCCGCCAATCACAAAGGCGATGTCGCTGTTGCCTCGCAACATAAGATCATCGAGCCGCGCCGAGAGTTCCTCACTCGAGCGCTCTTTGCCCTCAATGGCCAGCAGAATCACATGCGCTCGGGGCGGCAGGGCTGCAAGAATCGCCGCTCCCTCCTTGTCGCGCGCGGCATCCACGCCGCCCGCCTTGGCCGGGTCGATATCGGCCACCTCGCGCATATCCACCTTGGCATAGGCGCCCAGGCGCTTGGTGTACTCGGCGCAGGCATCCTTCCAAAAACGCTCTTTGAGCTTACCGACGCATACAACGGTGCACTTCACGCGCGCCTACTCCTTCGAATCGTTTTGAACTTTGCCGGCGGTCAGCATCTGCTCGAACATAGAGGCCGACTGCGAAAAGTCGCTCGGCAGCACGACCGTCGATGTTTTACCCGTGCGAGCGAACTCCGTCATCATCTCGGACCATTGCGTAAACATGAACAGCTGGTTGGCCTCATCGTTGCCGACGCCCGTCTCCTGGATAATCTCGAGCGAATCCTTGATACCCAGCGCGATGGCCTTGCGCTGGTTGGCGATGCCTTCGCCCGCCTTTTCCATTGCCTCGGCCTCGGCGGTCGCCTCGGTAACGCGCTTGATGCGGTCGGCCTCAGCGAGCTCCTGCGCAGCAGCGCGCTTACGCTGGGCGGCGTTGATGTCATTCATAGAGTTCTCGACCTCGGTCGGCAGCGCGATCTTGGTGATGAGCGTCGACACGAGGGTAAAGCCGTAGGCGGCCATCTGCTCGGATACGGTGGCGTTGACGTCCTTGGCAATGTCATCCTTCTTAGCAAAGACCTCATCAAGGGTATAGACAGGGATGGAAGAGCGCAGGGCATCGGTAATGAAGTCGCGCATCTGGTCGACGGGCTCCTGCAGCATGTAGTAGCTCTTGTAGATGCCCGAATCTGCCGGGCCGGCTCCCATGTCATAGCTCACGTGGTACTGAGCAGAGACCTCAAGGCCGATAGTCACGTTGTCCTGGGTCTTAACGTCGATCCCAAAACCGTTTTTCATGGTGCGCAGACTCACCGTGGCGGCCTTGCGGTCGATCACGGGCACCTTCATGTGGAAACCCGCGTTGACGATGCGGTTAAACTTGCCCAGGCGCTCGATGATCACAGCATGCTGCTGTTCAACGACATAGCAGGCGTTGGGAAGCAGTAGCAACAAAATGATGATGGGAAGTAGAAGGCTCGTAAGGGCAGCGATAATACCGGATAACAGCATGGTCTCTCCTCCGATGGGCACACGTTGGCACTAGGATACCCGCACAAAGCAGCCATGGGACACCATCAGGAGGCCCATAACAAAAAAGCTCCCATTGCTGGGAGCTCTTTCAATCAATGG